>NZ_JBDNTB010000018.1:0-43480 GCF_047719395.1 Propionibacterium sp. | reverse complement strand
CCCGAGCACTCCGCTCAGAACTCCCCCATTTCGTTGCTTTTCGGGCGAGACTCTTCCCCCCAACCCGGTTTGGGGCCCCCGCCCCACCATGAGTGTCGCGGGCCCCAATCTTTCTGCATTGCCGGGCTCCCAACTCTGAAACGGTTCAGAGCGAGAACCCGCCACCTGGGCTGTCGAGCTCAGCGACGCCTCAGTCTGTCCATGTCAGGGCGATCTTGCCAGTCACATGCCCGTCCTCCAAGGCCTCATGAGCGGCCCGCAGATTCTGGGCATTCACAGGCCCCAAGGTCTTGGTCAAGGTGGTGCGAATCTTGCCGTCGTCCACGAGTTCCGCGATGCGGTCGAGGATCTCGTGCTGGCGCACCATGTCAGGCGTCTGGAATACCGGGCGGGCGAACATGAACTCCCAGTGGCACGACAGCGCCTTGCCCTGGAACGCCGAGTAGTTCATGTCGTCGGGCTCGTCGGTGAGAAGAATGTGACCGAAGGGTCTTGTCACGTCGAGCAGCAGGGACGACATGCCCTGGGAGCGGGTGGAATAGACGTGGTCCACACCGTCGGGGGCGATGGCGAGCACCTGCTCGGCGAGATCGCCCTCGCGATAGTTCACGACATGGTCGGCCCCGAGTTCGCCGGCCCAGGCCTTCGACTCGGGGCGTGACGCCGTGGCGATCACGGTGAGCCCGGTGAGAGCCTTCGCGAGCTGGATGACCATGGAGCCCACACCCCCGCCGGCGCCGATCACCAGCAGGGTGCCCGAACTGAACTCGTCGAGGCCGAATTTGTCGAACAGACCCTCCCAGGCGGTGAGCCCGGTGAGGGGGAGCACGGCGGCCTGTTCATCGTTGAGGCTGTGAGGCTGATGCCCCACGATGCGCTCGTCCACGAGCTGGAAGCGCTGGTAGCAGCCGGGACGGTCCACGCTGCCCGCGTAGTAGACCTTGTCGCCCGGGTGGAAGAGGTGGGTGTCGGGCCCGGTGGCCACGACCACGCCCGCGGCATCCCAGCCGAGGACCTTGTCGTCATCATCGCCCGGCCCACCGACGCGAATCTTGGCGTCCACCGGGTTCACCGAGATGGCCGAAAGTTTCACCAGCAGGTCGTGACCCGTCGGTGCCGCGGGTGTGGGGATCGTTGCGTCGACGAGACTGTCGGGTCCTTCGATCGGCCCGCCAGCACGCGTCAGCACTGCTGGAATCGTGGACGGAATGTCATCTGTCATGCTGTGCCTTCCTCTGAATCGGCGTGAGATGGATCCACCACGGGTGGATCTGAGTGCCGCGTTTGGGTGGCGCATACAGACGCTAACTCGCGTGACGCCGTTACCCCAGCGTTCGCCTGCCCGAATCCGGTCCGAACAGTGCGGTCGCCATCTCCGTCTGCATGCCGTGTCCGACGAGACGCCGGGTCGGCCAGGATCTTCATCCCGTGCTGGTATCCGGCATGTCCGGCTTATTGCTAATGATTCTTAATATGGTTAATCTGCTCCGGTCAGCCCACCCGGCTGAGCCACCAGAGGGGTTTCCATGCGCCGTGCCGATTCTCTGCGTCTCGTGACGCTGATGGTTCTCGGTGCTGCGCTGGTGGTGGTCTTCCTGGTGGCGCTGGGGCTCGGGCCCATTCATGTGCCGGTCGAAGGGACGGCGGCATCGCTCGCGCGGCTGGTCACGGGACGCTCGGTGGGCACTGGCACCGATGGTCTCATCGGGGCGGTCAGACTGCCACGGGTGTTGGTGGCAGTGCTTGTCGGGGCGGCTTTGGGTGTCGCTGGGGCCGCCATGCAGACCATCTTCCACAATCCGCTGGCCGAGCCCGGCATCACAGGCGTCTCCTCCGGCGCCGCGCTGGTGGCGGTGCTACTCATCGTCACCGGACTCGCGAAACAACCGTGGATGCTCCCGATCGGCGCATTCTTCGGGGCCATGCTCGTGGTCACACTCATCCAGGCCATCGGTCTGGGTTCCGCGGGGGTGTCCAGCGCCCCGCTGCTGCTGGTCGGGATCGCCCTCAATGCCTTCCTCGGGGCAGTCATCAGTGCCGTCATCGTGAATGCCAAACAGGCCGAGCAGGCGCGATCAGCGCTGTTCTGGCTCAACGGTGATCTCACCGGGCGCACCATGGCCGATGTCCGGATAGCCGTGCTGCCGATCCTCGCCGGCATCGCCGGGGTGCTGTGGAACGTCCGTGAACTCAACCTGCTGGGCCTGGGGGATGCGACGGCGCAGACCGCGGGTCTTGATGTGCGCAGGGCCAAACTCAGGATCATCGCAGCCGCCGCGCTCGCCACGGCCGGAGGAGTGGCGATCACAGGCATCATCGCCTTCGTCGGCCTGGCCGTGCCGCATCTGGTACGTCTGCTCTGGGGCGACGACCACCGCTTCGTGGTGCCTGCCAGTGCCCTGATGGCAGCAATCTTCCTGGTGGTCGCCGACACCTGCGCCAGGATGATGTTCAGCCCGGTCGTGCTGCAGACGGGTACGGTGACAGCCCTTGTCGGAGCGCCATTCCTGCTGTTCCTGGTACTACGCCGTGCCAGGAGCGAGCGATGAACCGCGCCGGAGGGCGGGCACCGGCTCCAGCTGTGCCTGCCAGCTGGAGCGCACGATGAAAGCACAGCTGGGCCCCGTCCCGGGCAGCCCTGCACTGTCCGTGAGCGGGTTGTCCGCCGGCTACCGACGGCGCGCCGTGCTGCACGATGCCACCCTCGACATCGATGCGGGCCTCGTGCACGGAATCATCGGCCCCAACGGCGCGGGCAAGTCCACCCTGCTGAAGGCTTGCCTCGGCCTGCTGCCGAGCCAAGGACGACTGCTCGTCCACGGGCACGACGTCCGGGCTGTCACGGCGCGGGATCGGGCGAGGCTGATGGCCTACCTGCCCCAGCAGGTTGCCACCACCTCCCGGCTGACCGGCAGAGCCTATGTGCAGATGGGCCGCTACGCGCGGCAGCCGCGATTCGGCGGCATCTCCGCCGACGACGAGCGCGCAGTAGAGGAGGCCCTCCGGCTCACCGGTTCCGCCGGATGGGCGGACCGGCCCGTCATGCACGCCTCCGGCGGTGAACGTCAGCTCATCGCACTGGCCAGGGCGATCGCCCAGGATGCCGCCATCCTCATGCTCGACGAGCCGGTTGCCGCGCTCGATCTCGGCCATGAACTCGCCGTGCTGCGGCTGCTGAGGCCCTGGATCGCCGGCTCGCCGCAATCGCGCACGGCTGTACTGGTGCTGCACGACCTGACCCTGGCGGCTCGCTTCTGCGACCGGCTCACCCTGCTCGTCGACGGCCAGGTCGGCGCCACCGGCGCGCCCGATGAGGTTCTCGTCGCATCGAATCTGCGTGACGCCTATGGCGTCGACGTGAACATCTCCACTCTTCCCGCAACGGGAACCATCGCGGTCACTCCGCTGTGACCCACATCCAGAAAAGGAAACAGTCATGACCCCTATGACCACGTCGCGTGTGACAAGGCGTTCAACGCTCGGTGCCGTATTGGCGGCCAGTCTTCTGGCCGCTGGATCGCTGGCCGGATGCTCCCAGAGCGCTGCCACCAGCAGTGCGCCCAGCAGTGCCTCGGCAACCGGTGCGCACTGGCCGGTCGCGGTGAGCGTCGACGGCACCACGGTCACTGTTCCCGCCGAGCCGACCAGAATCGTGGCGATCACCTCCGAGACCGGCGACCTGGCCCTCAAGCTCGCCGGGCCCTCCCGGATGGCCGCCATCTCGGCCAACAGTCAGTTACCCGCCATGGGCACCGCCACCGACCTGGCCAAGCAGGTTCCCAACACGCTGCCCTCGACCACGGATCCCGACCCCGAGAAGGTGCTGTCCTATCAGCCAGATCTGATCGTCTCCACCCTTCGCCACGACGGTGAGAAGGCCGCCAACCAGCAGCTCGAGGCCTCTGGCGTTCCGGTGATCAGCCTCAACCCGTCCGACTTCACCACCCCCGAAGGCATCGAATCCGCCATCGGGACACTTGGCCGAGCGTTCGGTGAGCAGAACAAGGCCACCCAGCTGAGCGACCAGATGAGTGCCGCCATGAAGGCCGTTGATGCCGAACGCGGGGCGAATCATCCCACCACTCTGTGCCTGATGGCGCGCGGCAATTCCGTGATGGCGATGGGCGACGACCAGATGCTGCCCGGCCTCGTCAAGCGTGGTGGCGGCACGAATGCCGGTGCCGCCGTCGACCTCACCCAGACCCGGGCCGTCGACGCGGAACTGATCGCGAAGGCCAATCCGCAGATCATCTTCCTGGAGGACTTCATGGGGACGGGCAACAAGCCCTTCGCCTCGCTGCTGGCAAACCAGGCCGTGGCACAGGTGCCTGCCGTCGCCAACAAGCAGATCTACCTCATCCCGATGACCCAGGCCTCCTCCATCTCGGGGACGCAGACGCCTGACGGCTACCGGACCATTGTCGATGACCTGAAGAAATCGTCCTGATCCGACCGGACAGGCGGTTGTGCCCGGCAGCCGGCGGCGAGAACACTGTGTATCTGTGAACGAGGAGTACCTGTGAGCAAGGACATGCCAGGCGGTGCGGCAGCGCACCATGCTGCTGTCGGTCTCGGCACGCCCGCCGGGGCGCGCATCGTCCGCGTCACCGTGGTGCTCGACCTGCTGGCCTCGGTGGCCGCGGCCGTCTTCCTGGTCCTCCTTGCTCGGCTGATCGCAGCAGAGTTCTCCCCATCGATGCTTGTCACAGCGCTCATCGCCGCCATCTGCTGGCTGCTCGCCGCCATCGTCCCGCAGTGGCTGGGCACCACCAGCGCAACCACCGAGGAGGCGCCGCTGAGGGAGCGTTTGCTGAGGCGCTGGTGGTGCATCGCGTCCTTCGGGCGCCGCGATGAGGGCTCGGGTGCCAGGATTGCCCTGTTCACCGACTCTGTGGAGCGGTACACGCAATTCCGGCAGGGCTTCATGGGTCCGCAGATCGCCGCGAGCATCTCGCCGCTGCTCGTGCTGGCGGTCATCGCCATCGCGATCGATCCCCTCACGGCCGTGATCCTGGCGGTGATGGTTCCCCTGGTGCCATGGGTGGTGAAGCGCTTCTCAGTGCTCTCCCGCGCGGCAGCCACCGAGTCCCGCCAGATCCGCAGCAAACTGGCCAACCAGTACCTGGAGTCCATACAGGGCCTGGAGACCCTCACGATTCACCACGCCGCCGGGCGCACCGCCGGGCAACTCGCCGCTGCCGGAGAGCAGAATCGGCGGGCCACCATGCGCGTCCTGGCACGCAACCAGCTCGTGCTGTTCTTCTCCGACGCGGTCTTCTCGCTGGCACTGGTGACGCTTTCGGCCGTGCTGGCCGCATGGCGGCTGGAAACTGGTGCCATCACTCCCGCCGGCGCCATCGCTGTGGTGCTCTGCTCGGTGCTCCTGCTGCAACCCCTCGACCTCATGGCGGGAGGTTTCTATGTGGGGATGGCCGGACGCGCAGCCCAGCGCGCCATCACCGGATTCCTCACCGGTCAGAAGTCTGCGGGGCACGGCCGACCGGCCCACGGGGGAGTCGCCGGCCAGCAGCTCACGGCCAGCTCGGCGGACGTCTCACCGAGGACCTCCCGTTCGCAGTCTCCAGATCCTAGGTCCCGTACGCAGTCATCATGCGGGCCCGCCGACGCGAGTGCGATCATCGAGGTCCGCCATGCCACCCTGGGCTACCCGGGAACAGACGTGCTGCAGGATTGCTGCTTCCGGCTCGAACGCGGTGCCCGGGCCGTCATCGTCGGGCCCTCCGGTGCCGGGAAGTCGACCGTGCTCAGGGCATTGAAGGGCGACGTGATTCCCACCCGGGGACAGGTGACCGTCGCGGGCATCCCGCTCACCGCCGCGACTCAAGCCCAGGTACGCGCCCGGAGCGCCATGGTCACCCAGAGCACCTGGCTGTTCACCGGCAGCATCCGCCGCAACCTGTCCCTTGTGAAACCTGACGCCAATGACGAGCAGCTGTGGCAGGCACTGGACCTGGTGGACATGCACAACTTCGTCGAAGGCCTTCCTGCTGGAATCGACACACAGGTGGGCGAGCGCGGCCAGGCGCTGTCCGGGGGCCAGGCCCAGCGACTCTCGCTGGCGCGTGCCTTCCTGTCCGGACGCCACCTGCTGCTGCTCGACGAGCCGACCTCCCAGGTGGATCTGTTCTCCGAGCAGGTCATCATGCGGGCCCTCGACCAGCTCGCCGCCGATCACACGGTCGTGCTTGTCACCCACCGGATGCCTGCCGCAGCGGATGCCGATCAGGTGTGGCAGGCCGAGGCAGGGCGGCTGCGCAGGACGGACCGGACGGAGGGGCGCAATGTCTGAAGTCAATGGGGCGGAGATGACTCGGGACGGCGTCGCTGGCACGAGATCCACGCCGGCGGACCGCACGGCCACCCGGCAGGGGACCGGCTTCCGTCCGGCGGATGACCGGGACGGACCACACCGCACGGAAGTCAGCCGCTGGCTCGTGCACACCACCCGTCCTGTTCTGGCGTCGCTGGCAGGCTCAACCTTGGCCCGGCTGGTGGATCAACTCGCAGGCCTGGCGCTGTTCGGTTTCGGCATGGCCGGTGTACTGGGCCTGGCAGGTACCGGGCATCCCAGCCTGTTGGCACTCCTGATCCTCCTCGTGGCCCTCAGCCCGCTGAAGGCGCTGTGCCGATATCTGGAGCAATTCCTCGGCCACTGCGTGGCCTTCAAGGCGCTGGAGATCCTGCGTGTCGAGAGCTTCAGCGCACTATGGCCCCAGGCCCCGGCCGTCCTGGCGCAGAGCCGATCCGGCGACCTGCTGCGGCGTCTCACCAAGGACGTCGACAGGGTCGAGGTCTTCTTCGCCCATACTTTCGCGCCCGCCGTCACCGCCGTGCTGACTCCGCTGGTGGCCGTGATCGGCCTGGGTGCGCTCGTCTGCTGGTCGGTGGCCGGGGTGCTGGCCCTCGGGCTCGCCCTGACCCTTTGCCTGCCCTTCGTCGAGGCCCGCACCAGCTCCGCGATTGCGCGACGGGAGGCCGCGCTACGGGGGGACCTCAACCAGACCGTCACAGATTCCGTGCAGGGCGTTACCGAGATCACCGGCTACGGTCTGGAAGATGACCGTGTCACCGGGGACCGGCGCATCGCCCAAGGCCTGACAGCGAACGGCCAGGCACTCGCCACGGTGCTGGCTTCGCGCCGAGCCCTCGCCAGGGCCATCACCGTGGCCACAGTGCTGGCGATGACCGCCGTGGGCCATGCCGAGAGCGTGAGCGTGGCAGCCCTCGCCGCTGCGGTGGTCGTCGGGTTGCGCTGTTTCAGCTCCACCCGGGCCGTCGAGGACTTCCTCACCGGCCTCGACGCCTCGCTGGCCAGCGCCCAGCGGCTGTGGCGCATCGTCCACACCCCGCCCGCCGTGACCTCGCCCGACCACCCCGCGCCAGTGCCCCCGGGACAGCTCGATGTGCGCTGGGAAGAGGTGACCTTCCAGTACCCGGACATCGGCGGCGAATCCCCTGGCGAATTCCCGGGTCAGGCCGCGGTGGATGGCGTGAATGCCCATGCCAAGCCGGGCGAGCACAGCTGCATCGTGGGTTCCTCGGGGGCAGGGAAGTCCACCCTCGTCGAACTCGCACTGCGCTACTTCGATCCAGATCATGGCCACGTGCTGGTGGGCGGGGCCGATGTGCGTCGAGTCAGCATCGAAGAGCTGCGAGAGACGATTGTCATGGTGCCCCAGCTGCCCTTCTTCTTCTCCGGAAGTGTCGCCTCGAACTTGCGTCTGGCAAGGCCTGATGCCAGTGACGAGGAGCTTGAACTGGCCTGCCGCCAGGCGCGCATCGATGACCACCTACGCAGCCTTCCCCAAGGCTACGACACCGAGGTCGGCGAACTCGCCTCCCGCTGGTCGGGTGGCCAGCGAGCCCGGCTGGCGTTGGCACGCGCCCTGCTCACCAGAGCTCGCGTGTTCGTCGTGGACGAGTACACCGCCCACCTCGACGGCGACCTCGCCGCCGAGGTCTCGGCGAGCCTGCGGGCGGCACGTCCCGAGGCCACCCTCATCGAGATCACCCACCGCATCTCGAATTCACGGCGGGCGGACCAGGTGATCGTCCTCGACGAAGGGCGTTGCGTCGAAGCGGGCCCGCCCGGCGAGCTGGCTGCTGCCGATGGCCTCTACGCGAAGATGCTCAGCCGCGAGGCGCGCCCGCAGGGGACGTCTCCGGGGGCGCTCCCGTAGGGAGCTCTTCCAATGGAATCCGGAGTGTGAAGCAGCTGTAGCCCTCGTGGGAATCCACCGAGGCCGACCCGCCATGGGCAGCCATCACCGCGGCGACGATGGCCAGCCCCAGACCCGTGGAGCCCTCCTCATCGTGGGTGCGCGCAGCGTCCGCCCGGGCGAATCGTTCGAAGACGTGCTCGCGGATCTCGGCTGGCACGCCCGGCCCGTCGTCCTGCACCGCGATCACCGCCTCACGACCCTCGATGCGCACCGAGGTCGTCACCGTGGTGCCGGCGGGGGTGTGCTTGCGGGCATTGGACAGCAGATTGGTGACCACCTGGTGGATCTGGTCGCGGTCGGCGCGGGCCACGGCCGGTTCGTCGGGCAGCTGCAGTTTCCAGTGGTGGTCCGAGCTGGCCACCTGCACGTCGGAGACCGCATTGAGCACGATCTCCACCAGGTCGACGCTCACCAGCTCCACATTGCGCCCGGCATCCAGGCGGGCCAGCAGCAGCATGTCCTCCACCAGACGGCCCATCCGCCTGGACTCGGCTGCGATGCGTCCCATCGCGAAGGCCACATCGGGGCTGAGACCCTCGGGGCTGCGCTCGCTCAGCTCGGCATAGCCACTGATCGCTGCCAGCGGATTGCGCAGCTCGTGGCTGGCGTCCGCCACGAATTGTTTGATCTTGTTCTCAGACCTCTCACGCGCGGACAGCGCCCCCTCGACATTGTCGAGCATTCTGTTGAAGACCAGACCCACCCGGCCCACCTCGTTCTCCGGATCGGTCTCACTGGCGGGAATTCGATCCGGCAGGCTCACCTCGCCGGTGTCCAGATCCATCTGGGAGACCTCTGTGGCCGTGCTGGCGAGCCGATTGAGTGGGCGCAGCGAGTCCTTCACCACCGCTCGGGCGATCACCGCCGCGCCCACGATTGCCACCACGGTGAAGACCGCCTCGATGGTGATGAGCTCGCGCATCACGCGGCTCCACCGGTCCATCGGCATGCCCAGATAGACGGTGCCGGTGATCACCCCGGAGTCTGAGGAGACGAGTGCATGATGGGCGATCACCCGATAGGCACCCAGGCCGGCCACGCTCACCGTCCGGGCCCGACCGTCTGCCGGGACACGGGTCATCGAGGCGTTGACCTCAGGTGAAGTGTCGCTGGAACGCGTGCGGTCCATGCCCTCGATGGTTCCCGTCGTGCTGCCGTCGCTGGATACGATGACGACCACTGAGCCGATGGGCAGGCCACCGAGACCGGCCGTGCCCGAACCGCGGGCGCCACGGCTCTCCAGGCCGATCGCCTGGGCGAGCTGCTGGTCGAGCTGGTCGGTGAGGATCCGGTTGACGATCACCACACCTACCGCACCCATCGCGATGGCGATGAGGGCAACGAGCGCACAGATCCGTGTGACGAGCTGTCGGCTGAGCGTCCCTTTCCCCATCGGGGACAGCGTAGTGCTCCTGTCTGCGCTTGCCGGAGCGTCTTCTCGGTGATGGATGGGCGCTGGATCCAGCGATCTCCTCGGGGCGCCTGGCTTGCCGCCCGCACCTGCGGCGACGGGACGCGGTGCGCGCAGGCGTCTGCGCCGTTCAGTCAGCTGCTGGCTTGAGCACATATCCGGCGCCTCGCATGGTGTGAATCATGGGGGCGCGTCCGGCATCGATCTTCTTGCGGAGGTAGCTGATGTAGAGCTCCACGACATTGGCCTGGCCGCCGAAGTCGTAGTTCCACACCCTGTCGAGGATCTGGGCCTTGGAGAGCACACGCTTCGGATTCCGCATCAGATAGCGCAGCAGCTCGAATTCGGTGGCTGTCAGATGAATTTCGTCACCATTGCGAGTCACCTCGTGGGAATCCTCGTCGAGCGCGAGATCCCCGACGATCAGCTCCGACTCGGAACGCTTGCTCGTCGCGCCGCTGCGGCGCAGCAGGCCGCGCAGCCGGGCCATCACCTCTTCGACGCTGAAGGGCTTGGTGACATAGTCATCGCCGCCAGCAGTCAATCCGTTGATGCGGTCCTGGACGCCGTCCTTGGCGGTGAGGAAGATGACAGGAACCTCCGGCTGTTCATTCCGTACCCGGCGCATCACCTCGAGCCCGTCGAAGTCGGGAAGCATCATGTCGAGCACGATGGCGTCGGGGCGCACATCGCGGGCCACTCGTACGGCCTCGGAACCGGAGCCGGCGGTGCTGGGCTCCCAACCTTCGTAGCGCATCGCCATGGACAGCAACTCCGCCAACGATGGTTCATCGTCGACGGCGAGGATCCGGATCGGCGTGCCGTCGGGCCGGGTGAGTTGTTCCTGTGTGTTGACAGCGGGCATGTTCATGATTTTGACAGCGAGCACACAAGTTTTCCTGTGCGATGTCTGTCAATTCGCTGTGATCGGCAGCCGGTGGCGGCATCGGCTCTGTGCGAGTCGGCTCGGTGGGATCTGCGCACACCCTCTCGCGTGCCGTGCCAGACACTGCCGGCCTCGCCCGCATCGCGGTGTGCAGGCGTACCCCACACTCGTGTCCCAGGCCTGTCCCAGACCAGTTGTTCCGTGCCGGCCAGCTGGGAACGCCACAATGGCCTGCATGGAATGGCAGGACTTCTGGGCCGGACTCGTGCTCCGCCTGCGGGCGAGTTCGACGCCGGGCCAGACTCCTCAGACCGGCTGGCTGCTGGCAGCCGCCGGCGTTGCGCTGGCCTGTCTGCTGGTGCCGGCGCTGTGGCGCCACGTCCGCACGGTCGTGACCGTGGTGCACGAGGCGGGTCATGCCCTGGTCGGTGTGCTGTGCGGCAGGCGCTTCCACGGATTCGTCGTGAAGGCCGATATGTCGGGCGAAACCATCACCTCGGGCCGTCCGACGGGTCTGGGCCGGGTGGCCACCACGGCGGCGGGCTATCCGATGCCGGCGCTGGTGGGTGCTGGCACCATCGCCGTCACCATGCAGGGCTTCGCGGGATTGGTGCTGCTGGTGTGCGGCGTGCTGCTGATCGTGGTCGCCCTCCATGCCCGGTCGTGGTACACAGGGTTCACGCTGGTGGTGCTGATCGGCCTGGTCTGCATGATGTGGTGGGCCGGGGACGCCGAATTGCAGTCAGCCGCGGTGTGCGGCCTGGGTATCTTCCTGGTGCTGGGAGGCTGGCGGCAGTGGTTCAATGTGGTGCGCTTCGGGGATCGGCGGCAGGACCCGGGAGTGCTGGCCAGCCTCACCCGCATCCCCGCAGCGCTCTGGAATGCATCGTTTGCACTGGTCATGGCCGCATTGACCTGGTTCTCCGGTTCGATGGTCATGCCACAGATCAGTGATGCCGCGCAGGCCCTGATGCCCTGATCGCAAACCATTGTCGGACGGCGATCCGATCGGCGGTGGGGAATGCCGGACGCCCCGGACGCATTGAGACCAGCAGGAGTACGGGCAGGCCGTGCGTGAATGGTTCGGGAGGGTTTCATGAAGATCGTCGTCGTAGGAGCAACGGGCATGGTCGGCAGCCGGATCGTCACCGAGGCCCTGGGCAGAGGCCACGATGTGGTGGCCGTCACCCGTCAGGGCACACAGGTGGACGGTGCGACCAATGCCACAGCAGACTTCACGGACACCCCGACAATCCTGGGTCTCGCCGAGGACGCCGATGCGCTGGTCGTGGCGGTACCGCCCTCGCGTACCAGCCCGGAGCCGATCGAGGTGAACATCGATGCGCACCAGAGGCTGATCGACGCACCGGTGAAGACCCGGCTGGTGGTGGTCGGCGGTGCCGGTTCGTTGATCGTGGACGGCACACCTCTTGTGCAGATGCCCGATTTCCCCGCCGTCGCGAAGCGCGAAGGCCTCTGGGGGCTCGAACTGCTCAAGCACTACCGGGCCGCCAGCGATGGGCTGGACTGGACCTTCGTCTCCCCCTCACCGATCATCGAACCCGGGGAGCGCACCGGGCATTACACCGTGGGTGCGGACAGTCCCGCGGGCGCCCACATCAGTGCCGAGAACTTCGCGGTGGGCATCCTCGACGAGCTGGAGAAACCAGTCCACCGCCGCGCACGCTTCACGATCGCGGACTGAACGAGCCCTGGCTGACCCAATGTCCTGGCTGAACTCGTGTGTTGACCGGACCACCGCAATGCCTTCCGGACCGGCGATCCCCGGGACATTGCCCTCAGTCCAAGGCTGCAACCAGCGACGCGGGAGGCCAGCAAGAGGGAGCAGTGCCCCGCGAAGTCCGCGCTGCCGTCAATACAGATGTGTTCGGCTGTGTTCCGGCGGGGCACAGCCGGATCGCGGTGTGGTAGCGGAATACCAGGAATACTGGGGCAGGTGGTGACGATATCTTGATGCAAATCGAATTGTCACGGAATTCCACGTTCATCAGGCCGATGCACATTCACATTTCCTGATGGTGCGGTAACGCTCCAGTGATTTTCTGGGCGAGCCGGCCAACCTGCCCCATGAAGGTCCACCCCCGGGCAGCCACCAGCTCATCGTGGAGGTTCCCAGCGGTGGCGCCGGGTGGCGCCGGGCCCGGGCACAGGCCCGGAATCGTGACCATCGAGATGGACGGCGGGCGAGGTGCGCATCGACCTGTCGGCCCCTGCTGGAAGTCGCCGGGTGACGATCAGCCCAACGGCCCGCTGGGCTCAACTGATGCTGAGCCGGTGTCCGACCCGTCGAAATTCTTCACGAATTCGCAAGGGGTGAATGCGTGTGGCAGGGCGATTCATGCGGCCATGGCGGGCGGCAAGGCATGCGCATTCCCATTCGATGATGTCGTGCACCAGGAAGCGCTGGTGGCCCAGAGCAGTCCCACGAAGATGACGATCACCGTGCAGTTGCTGAGCTGAACTCAGATCCCCATCACCCTTGTGGGCTTCAGCGTGATGTCGTGCAGCAGCGCCTCGATGATTGCGGAATGGTCGTCCTGGATCGGCAGGCCGAGAACTCCGGCCCAGGCCGGCGTCACCTGAGCCGCGTGGTACTTGTGGCCATAGCCCTCGGGCACATTGCGGCACACCGGCATGTCACTGGCCACCTGCCAGAAGGTGACGAAGGGCAGCCAGTGCATGCGGGCCATGGGGCTGTTGGTCACCCGGCGGTCGTCCAGCCACTGGGGATGCCTCCAGAGCAATGTGGTGGACCACCACACGACAGGATCGGTGTCGTTCTGCAGGTAGACGACTCGCGGGTGCTGCCAGGCGTCCAGCGGGGTGCCGAACTCGTCGTTGAGCAGCTCGCGACTGTTCTTCGCGAAGCGCACATTCCGGCCACCGTCGATGACGGGGTTCACCGCGGTGGAACCGGGAGCACGCCGGGCGGTCAGCAGCTGGTGCATGGGCGTGAAGTCGGGTGTGCCCAGCCACACCGCACCGTCGATCCGCGAGAGCATGTCCTCCGGTGTCTCGAAGATGCCATTGGAGCCGTAGGCGCCCAGCGATTCACCGCCCAGGTACAGCTTGGGATGCTTGCCACGGGGCAGCTGCTTGACGCGGGCCTCCACCGCCTCGAACAGGATCCGGCTGGCCAGCATCGGCGTCTCCTTGCCGGTGAACAGCGTGATCGCGCTGGGCAGGCCCGAGTACTGGGTGGCCACCGTGCAGCAATCGCCGCCGGTGAGGTACTCGAAGGCCGAGGCGCTCCACTCATTCACATTGCCGCGTCCGGTGGTGGTCACGATGGAGATGGCCGAGCGTTCCCAGGCGCCCTCGCGGTCCATCTCGGCGATGGCGGCGCGGGCGATCTCGTGCAGGTCCCGTCCGTTGAGCGCGGCGTAGGCGCGCAGAGGCTGGAGTGCCGGCCTGCCGGTGACCTCCTCGATGCGAGCCCTGTCGGGGCCGCCGGAGACGAATCGCTTGCCCTGGAGCCCGAGCCCGTCCCAGTGCTCCGGGGACGACGGGCTGCCGGAGCGGCTGGGATCAGTCGGCTGGGTGACGCCCAGCGGTGTGGTCTGGTCGACCCGCTCGGATGCGGTGCGGCCCACGCCGATGACGCCGCGCAGGATCACCTGGTCGAAGACCACGACGATCGTTCCCAGCACGATGAGGGTGGAGACCATGCGGGCCAGCAGCGTCCAGGTGATGCGATTGTTGAGGTGTGTGGTTCCCCAGTCGATGGCGGCCACCGTGCCGCGCCACTGCAGGATGAACAGCGCGAGGATCAGACTCGCCGCCCCGGTGGACTTGATGGCCCAGCTCGCGCTCGGGCCCTCTGCCCTGCAGTACCGGGCGGTGCGGCGCTGTGAGCGCAGGCTGGCCAGCGGGATGCCCACCAGCGCTGCGGCCAGCACCACCAGTCCGGCCACCAGCCAGATCCGTTTGCCGCGACGCAGCCGCACCTGGACACCGAAGAGGTCTGCCAGCACGCCCGTCATCCAGCTGACCAGCAACCCGGTCTGGTAGCCGAACATCGCTGACAGCGCTCCGATGAGGCCCTGAAATCCGGTGGAGCGGGGCAGTAGCGAGGGGGAGTAGGCGGCCACATAGCCGATCAGGCCGCCGGTGGTGCCGGCAACGGACAGCCCGCGGAGATGGGCTGCCCGCCAATCCACCAGGCGATCGAAGAGTTGGGCGCGCAGCAGCTCGGACGCCGGATCTCTCCGGCCCAGGTGTCGCGCCATGACTGACACCCTATGCACCGGGAGCATCTGGCCGCCAACCGGGAGTACAGCCCATCTGCTCGTCGTGGCGTCGATCGGTGCGGGTGGCGGGGAGATCGTGCCGAAAGGACTGCGATTGTGCGCTGCGCACTGCGCGGGCGGCCGATTCCTCAGGCGGCCGCCCGGCCGGCCGCCTGAGTGGGTGTCGGGCCACCACTGCAACAGCCGGCAAGGACATTGCGGTAGAGGCGTTCGTAGCCGGCCGCCATCACAGGCAGGTCGAAGCGGAGTTCGGCGTCCATCCGGCAGGCATGCGGATCGAGCTCGCCGACCCTTCCAATGGCCGACACCAAGGTCTCCATGTCGGCGCATATGAAACCGGTCTCGCCATCGCGGACGATCTCGGGCACGGCGCCGCGCGGGGTGGCCACGATGGGTGTGCCGCAGGCGAGCGCCTCGGGCAGCACCATGCCGAAGGGCTCCTCCCACTGGATGGGGAAGACCAGGCAGGCAGCCTTGGCATACAACTCGCGTTTCAGCTGCGCATCGGCCTCGCCGACATATTCCACATCTGGGCCGAGCAGCGGCCGGATTGACTTGTCGAAATAGCATTTCTCAGCTGCTTCGCTCACCTTGCCGGCGAGCACGATCCTGCGTCCCGCCCGGCGAGCGGCCTCGATGGCCAGGTGCGGGGCCTTGTCAGGGCAGAAGCGCCCGATCCACAGCACCCAGTCCTGTTTGTGCTCTTCGAAGGGGAAGGAACTCACATCGATGGCATTGGGCACGCAGCCCACCCAATTCAACCCGGGGCATTGGCGCATCTGCGCCCGTGAGATGGCCACGATACGGACCTTGGTGCCCAGCCGCTGGTAGTAGTCGCCGTTGTCGCCGCTGACCGGATTGTGCATCGTGACGACGGTCGGCTGGGTGCGCCCGCCGGCGAGCAGCGGCCCCGCGGAGGAGTTGTCGTGCACGATGTCGAGGTCCAGATCGCTCAGCGCCCGATCGGCTTCGGCGGCCAGAACCAGTTCAGGCATCACGGTGAAGCCGATGCGCTCCGACGGTGGTTCCTCGTACACGCGGACGAAGTGCTGAGCTGCCGTGCCATTGTGCCCCGAAGCGACGAGTGTGACCTCGTGGCCGCACGCAACGAGCTGGTCCACCAGGGCCGAGACCACGGCTTCGATACCGCCATACCCCTCGGGGGGGAGCTCGAACCATGGCGGCGCGATCATGCCGATCTTCAACGGAGCTGTTGTGGCACTGGGAGGAGTCGTTGTGTCGGCCGTGACGGTCGTCGTCATGAGCATCTCTTTTCGAGTTGTTCCCCGGAGAACAACTCATTGATTCAAAAGACTCTTAATAAGAATAGCGTTAGGAAACCTACTTTTTGAGGAGTAAGTTTGATTTGTTCTGCATCGATGAATGTGAATGTGAATGTGACGGCGACATGGAGCTGAACGGCGCAATCCGGCCTGAGCAATTCGACGACTATGAAGCACGCCCCGGGAGCATCGGCCCGGTGCCTCGTCTCGACCAGACGGTGACCTTCGTGGAAGGCGCATCGTTCTGCGTGTGCGAGGCGAACGGCGAGATTGTCCCGGACAGGGCGGACGGGCTGTTCGTGCGCGACACCAGGCTCATCTCGCGCTGGCAGCTGCGCATCGATGGCAAGGACATCGAGCCACTCAGCGTGATCCCCGGCGAGCCCTTCGAGGGTCGTTTCATCGGCCGGATTCCGGCGCGTCCGGGAGCGGTGGAGCCCACAGTGCTCGTCGAACGACACAGGATGGTGGGCGACGGCATGCGGGAAGACATCGTCATCACCAATTACGGCGTGGAACCGGCAGGCCTTGACCTCAGCCTGCATGTCGAGGCCGACTTCGCCGACCTCTTCGAGGTGAAGGATCGGCGCTCCATGCTCCGCGTCAGCGTCGAATCCAGTGCCGACCAGGCTGGCCTGCACTTCCGTGCGGAGCATCCTGGTGCGGAGCATCGGGGCGTGCGGATCACCCTGCCGGGCGCCGATGCCGTGCCGGGTTGTCTGCACACGAGAGTGGTTGTGCCCGAGCACGGTACCTGGCAGGGCAGCGTCGAGGTGGTACCGCTGATCAGCGGCACCGAACTGGCCGAACCCTTCCCGCTGGACCGGCCGCTCACCAGCACCGGCCCTGCTCTGCGCATGAAGGGCTGGCGTGCGGCGATACCGGCGATCCAGGTGGACAATCCTGTGCTCGCCCGCGCGCTGGCCACCAGCGAACGCGACCTCGGTGCGCTGCGGATCAATGATCCGGAGCATCCCGACGACGATGTCGTGGCTGCCGGTGCGCCCTGGTTCATGGCGCTGTTCGGGCGCGATTCACTCATCACCAGTTCGCTCATGCTGCCTTTCGTGCCGAGCCTGGCGCTGGGCACGCTGCGCACCCTGGCGCGCCTGCAGGGCACCAGGGAGTCACTGCTCAGCGAGGAGCAACCGGGTCGCATCCTGCACGAGGTGCGGCTGGGGGCCGATCTGTCTCTCGCGCTGGGTGGTCAGTCGGTCTACTACGGCTCCATCGATTCCACCCCACTGTTCGTCATGGTGGCTGGGCAGGCATTGCACTGGGGTGTTCCGTTGTCCAACCTGGCCCATCTTCATGCTGGGGTGGATGCAGCACTGGACTGGATCGACCGCTACGGCGACCGAGACGGCGATGGCTTCGTCGAATACCAGCGATCGACCGATCGTGGTCTGCCCAACCAGGGATGGAAGGATTCCGGGGATTCGGTGAGCGACGAGAATGGCCGGCTGGCAGAACCACCCATTGCGCTCGCCGAGGTGCAGGGATACTGCTATGCGGCCAAGAAAGCCGGAGCAGATCTGGCAGAGGCCTTCGGGCATCCCGATCATGCCGCGTCGCTGCGTAGCGAGGCCGAGGCCCTCAAACAGCGTTTTCACGAGGCCTTCTGGTTGCCCGAGGAGGGTTTCTACGCGATGGCCCTGGATGGTCACAAGCGTCCGATGCGCGTCAGCAGCTCGAACATCGGACACTGCATGTGGACAGGAATCGTCAAGGACGAGGTGGCCGGGGCTGTCGTCGACAGGCTCGTTGCGCCGGACATGTTCACAGGATTCGGTATCCGCACGCTGTCATCCGAGGCCATGCGTTACAACCCCGCCAGCTACCACAACGGATCGGTGTGGCCCCACGACACCGTGCTCGCGGCGGCCGGGATGACGCGTTACGGCGCGAGGAAGGACGCCACCCATGTGGTCGACGGCCTGCTGGACGCGCTCGACGCCTTTGCCGGGCGGCTCCCCGAGTTGTTCTGCGGTTTCGCGCGCTCGGACAAGCCTGTGCCGGTGCCCTATCCGACATCCTGCTCACCGCAGGCATGGGCGGCTGCGACACCCTTCGAGATTCTGCGAATCAGCTTGGACCTGGAGGCCGATGTGCTCGCTGGCGGCGCCAGGGCCGCTGCGGTGCCTGCCAGCATCGGGCGCGTGAGAGTGCGCCGGGGGCCGCAGGGTTCGACGCTGGTCGATGTGGACGCCGACCAGACGGGTGCTTTCGTCGTTGGGCCGCAACGGTGAGCACCCAGGAGGCGGTGCTCATGGCGCGATGTCGAACGGATCAGGGAAATCCGCGAACTCATCCATGAGGGGCTGACCCCGGCCGGGGTGAGACACGTTCTTCTCCTGCGTCACCGGGTCGCCGAGCTGGAGAATGAGTTCTCCCTGCTCAAGGGACGGCTCACCGGCAACGCCGGCTCCCGGCACGCTTGGTCAGTGATCGCTGGGCGGACGATGGTCGGGGTGGGCCAGATCGATACCGGCGAGCTGGCCCACGACCACCAGCGAGGGGGGCACGACGTGGTGGGCGTCCATCTCGGCGACTGCTTCCCCGAGGGTCGTGCGCCAGGAGTCCTGGCTTGCCAGGCTCGCATTGCTCACCACGGCCACAGGGGTGTCCGGGGCGAGCCCGCCGGTCATCAGCTCCGGTGCGATCTCGCGCAGGTGCGCCACCCCCATGAGGATGACGAGTGTCATCTGGGTGCGGGCCAGTTCGCGCCAGGGCACCTCGGAACGTGCGTCACTGGGCGAGACATGCCCTGACACCACCGTGAAGCCCTGCACCAGGTGACGATGGGTCAAGGGGATGCCCACCAGTCCTGGGCCGGAGGTGGAGGCCGACACGCCGGGGATCACCCGCACCGGGACGCCGGCTTCGGCGCACGCCTGCCACTCCTCGCCGCCACGCCCGAAGACGAAGGAGTCGCCACCCTTGAGCCGTACGACCTTCTGGCCGGCCTGGGCGTGGGACACCAGGAGCTGGTTGATCTTCTCCTGCGGCACATAGGCGCCGCGGGGAACCTTGCCGACCGGGATGAGCTCGGCATCCTCGCGTGCCTCGGTGAGCACCTCGCCAGGAGCCAGCCGGTCGTACAGGACGACATCGGCCTGCTGGATCGCCTGCAACCCGGCCACCGTGATGAGTCCAGGATCGCCCGGGCCCCCGCCGACCAGGGTGACGGTGCCGGGCAACAGCTGGGTGTTCATCGATCCTCCATGGGTGAGGCGTGCGCCGAGTGGCCCGTCCAGCCAGGATCAGGAGGACCACGGGTCACCATAGTTTGGCAGTGGTAGGGCCCCGCAAACGTGGCCTACGCAGGGGTGACCTCTGATTTGCACTCGTGCGGTCCGTGCCTATCATTTGCTTAGCGTCAAACAACTGGTTTGTGGTCCGCTCGTGATCCGAGTTTCTCGGTGCGGAGTCGATGCCGTCCCGGTGCGTTGGCCCGTACCGGTCGGTGCCTCCTCCAGATCATGTACGAGGGAGTCTGCGTCAGCGGATCCGATGTGCTGGTCCAGGTGCCAGGCCCGCAACCCCACGGCAAGAGACGCGGCGGCCCAGTCTGTCGCCCCAGAGAGAAGAGCATGTCCTTGATCACCCGGCCTGAGGGATCCACCTCAGGTAGCAGTTCCCCAGTCCTGTCCCAGCGCTATCACTGGGTCGCCCTGTCCAACACCACCCTCGGCATGTTGATGGCCACCATCAACGGTTCGATCGTGATGATTTCGTTGCCCGCGATCTTCAAAGGCATCGGTCTGGACCCGCTGAAACCCTCCAATGTGAATTATCTGCTGTGGGTGATGATGGGCTACATGGTCGTGACGGCCATCTTCGTGGTGCCCTTCGGCAGGCTGGGTGACATCTTCGGCCGCGTCAAGATCTACAACCTCGGCTTCGTGGTCTTCACTCTCGCCTCGGTGCTGCTGGCCCTCGACCCCTTCTCCGGCGCGTCGGGCGGTCAGTGGCTGATCTGGTGGCGGATGGTTCAAGGCCTGGGCGGCGCCATGCTGTTCGCCAATTCCACCGCCATTCTCACCGATGCATTCCCCGCGCCGCGGCGTGGCATGGCCCTGGGCGTCAACCAGGTGGCAGCCATCGCCGGTTCCTTCGTCGGCCTGCTCATCGGCGGGCTGCTCTCGGTGGTCGACTGGCGGGCCATCTTCTTCGTGAGCGTGCCGGTCGGCGTGTTCGGCACCATCTGGGCCTACACCTCGCTCAAGGAGACCGGCACCCGAAATCCGGGTCGTTTCGACCTCCTCGGTAATGCGGTCTTCGCTGCCGGTCTGGGGCTGCTGCTCGTCGGCGTCACCTATGGAATTCAGCCCTACGGGGGGCACAGCACCGGCTGGACAAGCCCCTGGGTGCTGGCCGAACTGATCGGCGGGCTCGTGCTGCTCGCCATCTTCGCCGCGATCGAACTCAAGGTCGAACAACCGATGTTCGAGATCCGGCTGTTCAAGATCCGGGCCTTCGCGGCAGGCAATCTCGCCACCCTGCTCGCAGCTGTCGGGCGGGGCGGATTGCAGTTCATGCTGATCATCTGGTTGCAGGGCATCTGGCTGCCGCTGCACGGGTACAGCTTCGAGTCGACGCCGCTGTGGGCGGGCATCTACATGCTTCCCCTGTCGCTCGGTTTCCTCATCGCGGGCCCCATCTCCGGGACGCTGTCCGACCGCTTCGGCGCGCGGCTGTTCGCCACCCTCGGTCTGAGCATCGTCACGGTGACCTTCATGCTCCTGTTGTTCATGCCGGTCAACTTCAACTACCTGGAATTCGCCGCGGTGATCTTCCTGTCCGGCATCGGCTCTGGCATGTTCGGCGCTCCCAATCGCACCGCCATCATGAATTCAGTGCCTGCCAACCAGCGGGGCTCCGCATCGGGCATGTCCAGCATGCTGATGAACACCGGCAACTCGCTGTCGATCGGCGTCTTCTTCTCGCTGATGATCGTGGGCTTCGCCTCGTCCCTGCCGCAGACCCTGAGTGCAGGCCTGATGGCCCACGGCGTTCCTGCGGAAGCTGCCCATGCCATTGGCAACGAGCCGCCTGTCGGCCTGCTGTTCGCTGCCTTCCTCGGCTTCAACCCCATCGGGGAATTGCTGCGCGGCGCCGGGGTGGGCAGCCTGCGCCCGGCCGACGTGTCGGTGCTCACCGGCAAGCAGTTCTTCCCGAATCTCATCTCCGGACCCTTCCACGACGGGCTGATCGTCGTGTTCGGCGTTGCGGCGATCCTCACCCTCATCGCCGCAGGGGCGTCCATGGTGCGCGGTCAGCGGTATGTCAACGAGGCTGTGGCACTCGACGAGCTGTCCCAGGATGGCGGTGAGCTGGGCAGCTTCGATGGTCACGGTGGCGGGGATGTGGACGAGATCATGGCCCTCGAAGTGGACGGGCACCTGTCGGCAGAGGAACGTGAACTGATTCGTGCGGGCCGTGAACTCTGATACCAGAACAACTGATCCGATGAGCAGTACCGAGGCCGGGCCGGATTCGGCTGCCACGACACTCGGCCGGGCTGGGTCGGACGAGCCTGCGGCATCCCCTCCGGGGGCCGAACAGAACCTTTCCTCGGCACAGTTGCGCGAGGTGTGCGACCTTGCTGCCCATGTGATTCCCGTCGTCAACCGCCGATTCCGTGTCGGCGGCAATGAGCTGGGGATCGGCATGCGCTCTGCCCTGTTCGAGTTGGAACGCGGCGGCCCCCGTCGCTCGGGCGACTTGGCGCGTATCGAGGGCGTCGCCGCCCCCACCATGACGCGCATGCTCGCGGCGATGGCCGAGCGCGGCTATGTGGAGCGCCGTCCCGATCCTGATGACGGCCGTGCCTGCCTGGTGAAGATCACCGAGGTGGGTTCTCAAGCCCTCATCGAGGCCCGGAAGGCCTATGCAGCCCGGATCGAGGTCGTGCTCCGGGAGCTCGATCCCGATGAACTCGTAAGGGTGGGCGAGGCCTTGCAGGCCCTTGTCGACGTGGGGCTTGCCGGCTGACACGGCTTTTTCGCAAGCACCCGGTGTCATTAGGGGATAGAACCAGTTGGAATGTCCGTGCCCGCTGCTAGCTTGGCTGCATGGAAGCCACCGCGAGGGGTAGCGCCGCCCCTGCCATCGAGGTTGATCACTTCCGCATGGTCTTCGGATCCAATGAGGTGGTCAAAGACCTCTCCTTCAATGTGTCGCGCGGTGAGACCTTCGGTTTCCTCGGGTCCAATGGCTCCGGCAAGACCACCACCATCAGAGCGCTGCTCGGCCTGTATGAGCCTTCCGGCGGGCGGCTGCTCGTCAACGGGAAGAAATTCAGGCCCGGCCAGCAGGGCCTGGGCTATCTGCCTGAGGAACGCGGCCTGTACAAGAAGGAACAGGTCCTCAAGACGATGGTCTACTTCGGTCAGCTCAAGGGCATGACGGCACCCGATGCGCAATCCTGGTCGCTGGACTACCTGGACCGCGTCGGCCTGGCAGACAAGCAGCGCACCCGGCTGGATAAGCTCTCCGGCGGCGAGCAACAGAAGATTCAGCTCGGTGTCACCGTGATGAATGATCCCCAGCTGCTCATCCTCGACGAGCCCACCAAGGGTTTCGATCCGGTGAACCGCCGGCTCCTGATGGACATCATCGACCAGCAGCGGCAGGCTGGGGCCACCGTGGTGATGGTCACCCACCAGATGGACGAGGTGGAGCGGCTGTGCGATCGGGTGCTGCTGCTCAAAGATGGTGTGGCAAGGGCTTACGGCAGCGTCGAAGAGGTGCAGGAGCAGTTCGGCGCCGCTTCGGTCATCGTGCGGTTCACCGGCGTACTGCCCGCCTCGCAGCTGTTCAGGATCGCCTCGGTGGACAACGGCCGCGCCGAGCTGCTCCTCGCGGCTGGCGTCGAGCCTTCCCAGGCGCTCGCCGAATTGACAGCCTCCGGCATGAGCATCTCCGAGTTCACCCCACGACGACGTTCGATGGATTCAATCTTCGTCGAGGTCTACGGCAAGGAGGCCCACCTGTGAGTACGAACAGTAATCTCCGCACCGTCATCCGCTTCGAGGTGGTCAGGGCCCTGACCAGACGTAGTTTCTGGATAGCCACCTTGGCGGTTCCGGTATTCATCGCCGTCATCATGATCCTGCAGGTCAGTTCCAATTCGACGATCTCCAGCCAGGCCGACGACCAGGCATCTGCCAAGATCACCTTCTCCTATGTGGACGACTCCGGCCTGGTCGATCCGGCCATTGCAACCGCCGCCGGTGGCACTCGCATCGCCGACCCTGCGGCGGGGGTGGCCGAGGTTCGCGAAGGTCACATGGACGCCTTCTTCCACTACCCGGCCAACCCCTCACACGAGCCGATCGCGGTGGCCGGCCGCGACATCGGCATATTCGGCTCCGGCAAATACGAGGCGGTCGCCACATCGGTGCTGAAAGGAAGCGTCGATGCGAAGATCGGCGATCCGAGACTCACCGCGATCAGCGCCGGCGAGGTGAGTGCCACCACGACCACCTACAAGGACGGTGTGCAGACCGGGGGCATTCGCGAAATGATCCCGGCGCTGGTGTTCCCGCTGATCTTCCTGATGGCGATCATGCTGCTCGGCAACCAGATGCTGTCGTCCACCCTGGAGGAGAAGGAGAACCGGGTCACCGAGATGATCCTCACCACGATCGAGCCCAACCGGCTGATTGCTGGCAAGATCATCTCGTTGTTCATCGTGGGATTGGTGCAGTTCCTCGTTTTCCTGGTGCCCAGCGCAGTGGGCTATCTGGCGTTCCGCGACAAACTGAGCATGCCCGCAGTCGATCTCTCCACCCTGGTCTTCTCGCCGGAGAGACTGGTCATCGGCGTTCTCCTGCTGCTGGGTGGCTTCTCACTCGTCGCAGGAAGCCTGGTGGCGGTGGGGGCCGTCATGCCCACCGCTCAGGATGCCGGTCCGGTGTTCAGCGTGATGATCATCATGGTGTTCATGCCCTTGTATGCGATCACGATGATCATTTCTGATCCGAGCGCGCCGATCGTGCTCTTCTTCAGCATCTTCCCGTATTCGGCGCCACTGACCGCCATGGTGCGCAATGCGATGGGCACGCTACCGCTGGGCACCGCGATCGCCACCATCGTGTGGTTGTTCGCCCTGGCGGTACTGGCCATGATGGCCGCGGTGCGGTTGTTCAAGTACGGATCGCTGGCATATGGCCAGCGACTGAGCCTGCGGACGCTGCTGCCTGGCGCGCGCGACCAGGCTTCCTGATCCCGTTCGACGAGACTTCGGTTCACCGGGGGACGTCCCCGGTATTCCCTGTCCGGGTAGCGTCGGAGCCGTGCAGGTGCTTGTGTGCCCCAAGTGCGGGATGCCCATCCGGATGGAGAGCCTCGCCTGTCCCCACTGCGAAACGCCGGTGATGTTCGATCCCGGCCTGCGCACCATGGTGGCCCTCGACGACGACGCAGAAGCCGGAGACCTGGCGCCGTGCGCCAACCGCACCATGTTGTGCAACTGGGCGGTGCCGCGCGAGGGCGAGCAACACCTGTGCTTCGCCTGCAGGATCACTCGCAGGCGTCCCGACGGAGGCGATCCTGCGAGCCTGGATCGCCTGGCGGTGGCCTCCCAGGCACTGCGGCGACTGCTCGTCGGGCTGGCTGATCTCGACCTGCCGATCGTTCCATTCTGGGTGCAGCAGGGCGGGCTCGCCTTCGACCTGCTCGACTCCAAGGGCGGCGACCAGAATGTGGTGATCGGGCAGGCCAATGGTGTCATCACCATCGACTTGGCCGAGTCCATCGACGCGCATCGCGAGGCCCAGCGGGTGAATCTGGGCGAGGCCTACCGCACGATGCTCGGGCACTTCCGCCACGAGGTCGGCCATTACTACTCCTGGCAGCTGGTCGAGAAGCCCGGCGGACCCGTGCTGGACGAGTGCCGTGAGCTCTTCGGGGACGAGCGGGCCTCCTACCAGGAGGCCCTGGACAAGCACTATTCGTCCGGATCGCCGGCCGGTTGGGCCAATGACTACATCTCCGAGTACGCGACCATGCACCCCTCGGAGGACTTCGCTGAGACCTTCGCGCACTACCAGCACATTGTGGCCACGCTCAGTACTGCCGCCGAGGGTGGCCTGCAGCTGGTGCCACCACCCGGTACGCACTACTGCAACCGCACCATCGCACCGCGGGCGTCCTACGCCGATGTGCCCTTCGATGTGGTCCTGGCGGATTGGCGGTGGGTGGCCATCTTCCTCAATCGCGCGAATCATTCGATGGGCAAGGAAGACCTCTACCCCTTCCGGATCCCCGAGCCCGTCGTGGCGAAGCTGGAGTTCATGCATCGCGTGGTGATTGCCGCGCACACCAGCAAGCCCTTCGTGGAGGATGTTGCGGGCATTCCGGCCACGCTGTCCTGCACAGCCTGAGAGCCGGGCTCGAGCTGAATCTCCATTCCACTCGACTGCAGGGCATGGAAGACCGGTGATGCATGTCGTCACTTCTCTGTCGGGTATTCACGAGGAGAAAGACTCCTTGAGCTTGGAGCTCGTACCGCGTCGACGCCCGGTGCCTTGTCCACCCTCCCATACCGATCGAATCTCTGAGGCTCAACACCCCCACGACTGCCACCTCGTGAAATATCGAGACTGTGTGCCCGACTTGTCCGTCCAATGCGAATTGATTACTTGATGGGTGGATGTTGTTCAACTCGTCAATTTGGTCATCTTGGTCGTGCTCGCCCGTAGACTCCTGTTCCTCTCGATTCGGATATTGATCTTCATCACGATGGACGGTCCTCAAGGACAGTCCTCGAAGGTGTCATTCCTGACGGATACTGGTCAGGGCACTAGACTTGTGCCGATTCGAGGAAGCCACAGCGGGCTTCTGGTTGCACAAGCGGTGTCGTCGGCGGAGTATCACCGCTCAAGGAGGACGAGTGATTGCTGACCCGACCATCAAACTGGTACATCTTCATGGCGCCGGTACTTCCTGCGTGCTGTGCACAGCCGATGCCCATCCACCGCGAATTATCTACTGGGGTGAAGAACTCGGGCATCTCGGTCCCCAGACGCTCTGGGCAATGGTTCTCGGTGCGACGCATGCGCAGTCCGGAAATGCGCCGAATGTGCCCATCGAGGGGGGCATCATCCCGCTTGCTGCAACGGGATGGATGGGTCGCCCCGGATTGGTGGGCCATCAAGACGGCGGAACTGGTTGGGAACCCTGGTTCCACACCACCTCGGTCGTCGTTGATGCCGAAGACGTGGTCGTCGAAGAGGGAGTCGTGAGCGCGGGCCAAGGGACCGTTCAGTACGCGCTGGAAGACACCGAAATCGGCCTGGAGATCGGTCTCGTGGTCGAGTTGCTTTCAAGCGGATTGCTTCGTTTCCATGCGAACATCACGAATACCGCCGATCGTGATTATGAACTTTCGGAGCTGTCCGTGGTTGTGCCAGTCCCGCTCTGTGCTACCGAGTTTCTCGATTTCGCGGGCCGTTGGGGACGAGAACGTGAACCGCAACGCAGCGATGTGACAGTGGGGTGCCACCTTCGGGAGGGGCGCCACGGCCGCACCGGATTTGATGCACCGATGATGATGTTCTGCGGAACGCCTCGATTTGGGTTCTCGCAAGGTCAGTTGTGGGGAATACATGTAGCCACTTCGGGGAACCATCGCTCGTGGCTGGAACGTACTCCCGATGGCCACCAGGTGCTGGGTGGCGGTGAGCTTCTCATGCCTGGGGAGGTCGTCTTGAAGACGGGCATGACTTACCAGGGGCCGTGGGTATACCTCGACCAGGCGCACGGTCTTGACGCCGCGGCCCATCGGGTTCATGAATGGCTGCGCTCACTTCCCGGTCACCCTGATGTGAATCGTCCTGTCACCTTCAACGTGTGGGAGGCCGTGTACTTCAACCATGATCTGCCCACGTTGATCGCTCTGGCCGACAAGGCCGCGAGCGTGGGGGCTGAACGATATGTCATCGACGACGGTTGGTTCCCCGGGCGCAGGGATGACACGGCGGGACTCGGCGACTGGAGGGTTGATCCAGAAACGTGGCCCGACGGATTTCACCCGCTGGTCGATCACGTGCGTGGTCTGGGCATGCAATTCGGGCTTTGGGTGGAGCCTGAAATGATCAATGTCAATTCCGACTTGGCGCGGTCGCATCCCGACTGGATCATGGCGGCACGCAATGAACTTCCTGTTGAGTGGCGACGCCAACAGGTACTGAATTTGACCATTCCTGAGGCGTGGTCGCACATATTCAATGCCTTGGATTCTTTGGTGAGTGAGTATTCCATCGACTACTTCAAGTGGGATCACAACCGTGACCTCATCAGTGCTGGCGACCAGCGCAATGGCGGTGTCCCGGCAATTCACGAACAGACCCTGGCTTGTTATCGTTTGATGGATGCTCTTCGTGCGCGACATCCCGGCCTCGACATCGAGAGCTGCTCTTCCGGCGGAGCCCGTGTTGACCTTGAAATGGCCAGGCATGCTCAACGGTTCTGGCTGTCGGATTGCATTGATCCTCATGAGCGTCAAGACATCATGCGGTGGACGTCACAGCTCATCCCACCGGAGATGATGGGTACCCACATTGCTTCACAGCAATCGCACACCACTGGGCGCATCTCCACGGTGTCTTTCCGAGCGACAACTGCGTTGTGGGGGCACCTCGGCATCGAATGGAATTTGCTGGCGGCCAGTGAAGCGGAGATCGATGAACTGCGTGATTGGATAAACTTCTACAAGGAACAGCGCGAGACTCTCCTGTCTGGACGCTTGGTACGAGCCGATATTGGCGATGCCAGCCTGCGCCTTCACGGAATCGTTTCCTATTCCAGGGATCATGCCCTGTATGAGTTGGTGTCGATGTGGCGCTCGCCGATATCCCCGAGTGGCATGATCACCCTACCCGGATTGGACGATGCCCGGACGTACAGGGTGCGGCCTCGACTGGTGGCAGGGGGCCCATTGGGTCTCATTGCACCACCCTGGTTCGGACAGGATGAGGAAGGGGTGGTCATGGAGGGGCGTGTTCTTCGTCTGTGCGGCTTGCAGGTGCCCCTGCTCTTCCCAGACCAGGCGCTTGTCCTGGAGGCTCGGGAGGTCTCGACGACAACAGGGGATGAACGTACAACCAGCTCTTGAGATCATGCTCGCTCGGCGTCGCCCCGAACCCTGGCTAACGATGCTCGTTCCGAGTTGTGGGCCAGGCCATACGCGATGGTGGTAGCAGGGTGAAACTCACCCTGCTGGCGCCGGCTTCGATGGCCTTTTCGAGCAATGCGGCCACGTGCAGGTATTGGCCCTCCACCAGGAGCGGCTGTCCTGAAGCCGTGTCGCCCGACCAGGTCACGACAGCGTCTGGAGGGGGACGGAAGGTGCGGCCCTTGCTGGGATGCACCACACCAGCGGCCAGCACCCGGGGGTCGTCGGCCGGCAACAACAGCACCTCAGCGACCGTCGCCAGTCTTGCGAGAATGCGCTCGATCATCTTGCGACGTCGCCCACTCGTGGTGAACACCAGAGTCAGGATCGCGAAGCCGGAGCGGGCGTCGCCGGTTTCGAAGGATTGAATGCTCACCCCGCGCGAACTCACGACCTCGGTCACCGAGGTCAGCACCCCCGGCCGATCGACCGCCAGCACATAGGCGACGTACCGGCGCGGCGGGTCCGTCTCCTCGCCGTCGGTTGCTTCCCATGAGGTCGTCATCACGGCTCCCATCCGGCCAAGATCTCGCTCACGCGCGCGATGCTGCGTTGCAGCCGGCGCGTCTCGTCGGGCTCCAGCGGGTCGAGCATGACGCGCGTCCAACCTTCGGGGCCGAGCACGATGGGCATCCCGATCACGCCGTGCACCGATTCACCGCCCACCTCAGTCTCGCCGTCGAGGCTCACCTGGCCTGCCACGACCACATCGCGGCCGTCAAAGATCGTGTCGACGAGATCGACCGCGGCACCAGCCGTGCCCGAGGCTGTCTTGGCCCCACTCTGGTGGGTGAGCCATGGGCGTGCGGCCATTCTCAGGTCGGGTGGCCAGTCCTCGATGGCGGCGAAGGCAGCGGCGATGTCGGTGGCGGCCATGCTTGACAGCCACTCCTTCGCGTGCTCGATTTCGGTTGCGAAACCGTCCAGGGTGCGGTCACCGCGAAGCGTGGTCAGCGTCCGGCGCCGCTCCTGGGCAGTCTGCCCGGTGATGCGCACCGACGACCACAGAGGCACGGACTCGTCTCCGTGCTGCCCGACGACGAAACCGCCCACGGACTGACGGCGGACGCCGAGCGAGGTGGCGATTTCACGGCGGAAACGCAGGGTATCCAGCCATGCACCCATCCCGATGACGCGGTGACGGCCGAGGATGTCCGCGAACACCTTGACTCCCAGCTCCACAGGATTCGACACGACGATGACCACCTCGTGGCCAGCGCCATTGAGGGCCAACTCGGTGGCATAGGAACGGAAGACCTCGATGTTGCGGGCTGCCAGAGCCTTGCGATCCACGGTGCCGCCGGGTGCGGCAGGGACCGTGGCGCCGGCGGCCATGACGATCACATCGGCCACGACCTCTGAGGGATGCAGGGCCACGTCGATGAGGGGAGCGTGCTCGGCATAGGCGTCGATGAGGTCGGCGCGCAGCCCGTGGGCCGCCTGCCCGGACCTGCCGCCGGCCCGACCCACGATCTGCAGACGGGAAGCAACCGGGGTGATGCGCCGCTCGATGAGCTGGACGCAGATCTGGCGCCCCACGTCCCCGGTGGCACCGATGACTGCGACATCCATGATCGAGAGACTAACTCGCTCAGATCTCAGGATTCTGGCGCATTTCCCATGCGATCTGCTGAACGTCGAGAGCATGCAGTGCGTAGGACAGACCCTCCGGGGTGAACAGACCCTGGTCGCGGGCATCCAGAAGGCAGTCGCGCTGCGCCTCCAGCACCTTGATCCCGTGCTGTTCGGGCGATTCATCCTCACCGCGGGGCTCCACCTGGCGTGCCGTAGCGTGCAGCATCTCGGTGATCTCGCGGCGCTCGTCGCTGTCAGCGCTGCCTTCATCTTCTTGGTCCGCTGTGCCCCGGTACAGCTGCGAGACAATCGGTGCCAGGGTGCTGCCCTGCACCAACAGGGAGATGGCTGCCACCGCGAAGGCGATGAGCACCAGCAGGGGCCGATGCGGGGTTTCTGTGGGCAGGCTCTGGGCTGCCGCCACCGTGACCGCACCGCGCATCCCGGCCCACACGACGATTACTCCCTCACGCCAACCCAACGGTTCATTGGCGAGGTAGTCGATGTCGGCGAGCCGAGTCTTGGCACGTTTCGCGAGCCGGTCGCGCCGCTTCGGGGTGAACAGCCAGGCCAATCTGCGATGACGAGGCGGCAGCGCGATCGGTTTGCCATCCTCCAGGCGGTCACGGAAGGAGGAGAGCCGTGGCTGAAGTTCCTTCTGCCGGTCTGCCCTGCGATGCAGCGCGACCAGAAGCGGGGCGACATAGCCGGCCCGGATGGCAAGCATCAAACCCATCGCGATCGCTGCGAGCTCGACGGCGAACACAGCGCTGTGCGAGGTGGCATTTGCGTCATGCACGATGCTGGACAGCTGCAGGCCCATGACCAGGAAAATGCTGCCCTCAAGAACCATCCGCAGGCTCGCCCAGTTCTGCGCCTCAGACAGCCGATGCGAGGGCGGCAGCAGGCGCGGTGCCCGCAGGCTTCCCACCAGCCCAGCCGTTACCGCTGCGACAAGGCCGGATGCGTCGAGAAGCTCTGCGGGAATGGAGGCGAGGAAGGGAACGGTGAAGGAAAGGATCGTGTTCACGGTGGGGTTGCTGATACGCCGCCGGATCGCCAGGTCGAGCCATCCGACAAGCAACCCGAGACCGACCGCCACGGCCACCGAATAGGCGAAGGTGCCTATCGATCCGATCAGGGAGAATGCTCCTGCAGTGGCGGCGATACCGGTGCGCATCAGCACGAGTGCGGTGGCGTCGTTCAGCAGGCTCTCCCCGTCGAGCATGACGATGGCCCTCCGCGGCAGCGAGGATCTCTTGACGATCGCAGTGGCCGCAGCATCGGTGGGACTGACGATTGCACCCAGCACAGCACCCCAGGCGAAGCCCAGGTCGGGTACCAGCCACTGGAACAGCAGGCCGAGCAGCAGGGCGGTGACCACCACCAGGATCACCGAGAGCCCACTGATGGTGCGGAACTCGCGGCGGAAGTTCATCGGAGGCATCACTCGCGCCGAGGCGTAGAGCAGCGGTGGGAGCAGACCCTCCAGCACGAGGTCTGGTGGCGTCTGGATCTGGCCGAGCCCCGGGATCAGGCTCGCAGCAACTCCGACGAGGACGAGCAGAAGAGGTGACGGAACGCGTAGCCGGGGTTCCACGATGGTGGCTCCGCCCACCACGAGAAGCAGAAGCGTGATGAGAATGATCTCCTGCACGAATTATCCCTGTTCGATCATGGTGTGATCAGTCGAGCGTACTTCGTGATGCCCGGGGATGGTCACGCTGCCGGTCTGACACGAACGGAGGAATGCCTACGATCCGTCACGCAATTGTGGGCAAGTCTCGAGCAAGGCAAGGTAGGAAAGCGTGAAAGCGTCAGGATCAAATACACCGTCGGAGTGCAATTCATTGTCCAGACTCCGGAGCCAGTCGGCGAGGTAGAAGTCTCGAGCCAGAGCTCCTGCCTCGAAGGAACTTTCCCGGGCGCGTGGCGCGGGCGGGACCTCCCCGGAGGAAGTCATGGTCTGGCGGCCGGGTCCAACAGATCCCGGCCGCCATTGATCGTGGGCGGAGCGCCGAAGGCCCTGAGGGCACTCAGGCGAAGCGCGCACCACCATCGACATGCAATGTCGTGCCGGTCACGAAACTGGCCGTGAGGAGCCACAGCACCGCATCGCTGATGTCATCGTTTCGGCCCACCCTGCCGACGAGACTGTGCTCGGCGGACTGCGCCATGAGGTCGTGCTTGGCCTGCGGGCTCATGCCGTCGTAGCTGCCTGAGTCGATCATGCCTGGAGAGATGGCATTGATCCTCAGCGGCGCGAGCTCCTTCGCCAGCTGTGAGGCGGCGAAGGACACGGCTCCATTGGTGATGCCCATGATGGTGTAGTCGGGTGACGGGTCCCAGGCGACGAAGCCCGAGAAGAGCACCACCGAGCCGGTGGGCGGCAGCACCGTCGATGCGTGCTTGATGAGCATCAGAGGCCCGATGATCTTGGCCTCGAATGCCGCAGCAGTGAGGTCATGATCCAGTGTCGCGACGGAGACATTGTGAGGGGCGGACGTCGTGATGACCACATGGTCGATGTGACCGGCGGCGGTGAGTCCGCTGACGATGGAATCCTCATCGGTGATGTCGATGAGCACCGCCTCAGCGCGGTCCACCTTCGATGCGGCGGTCTGTGCCTTCTCGATGTTGCGTGCGCCGATCACCGGGACCCCGCCTGCCGCTGCGACGGCGGTGGCGACCGCCAACCCGATGTCCCGGGCGCCGCCGACCACCAGCACACGTGCGCCGTTGAGTTCGTAACCAGTCATCGTGCTCCTCCTCGGTATTGGGTGCGAGGAGTCGCAGCCGTGTGCAGGCAACATTGCCCAGCCAGGACTCCTCGTTGCGTCCTTGCTCTGATCAAGGCTACGCGGATGCCCGGACCATCGGCTGGGTTTTGCTGACAGCAGGGGTAGGACAATCACACTGACGCGCGTGTCGCACCCATCAGGGACGCGCCGCGCGTGGTTGTCACCCCGCTGGGTCTGCGGGGCAGCTCAGGGACGTTTCGAACCGGCTCGGAGCAGCTCCTCGATGGTGGTGATCACGCCGTACTCGGTGTTCGCGGGGACGATGGCGCGGGCCCTCGCCTTGACCTCAGGATGGGCGTTGGCCACGGCGAACGACAGCCCGGCGGCATCAAGCATCTCGGCGTCGTTGAGGTAATCGCCGAAGGCGGCGGTCTGCTCATGGCTGATGCCCAGCTCCCGCTGCAGGCGCTGAAGCGCCAAGCCCTTGTTCACGCCCAGTGGCATCACATCGATCCAGTGTTTTCCCGACAGCACGACCTTGTGGCCGTCCCTGGCCTGTTCCAGCACCGGAAGGGCCTTCTCGGCGTCGTTGAAGTCGAAGACGGCGATCTTCATGATGTCGTCGTCGGCCTTGAGCACGTCGTCGGTGATCTCCAGGGCCTTGTAGTAGAGACGTGCCTCCTTGAGGAAGGCCTCATCACTGCGTTCGACATGCGCGGAGCGCTTGCCGCAGAGCACCACTCCAATGTCGTAGCCGTCTGCGGCCATACCCCGCAGCATCATGACGAACGAACTGACGAACCCCGGTTCCAGAACAGTCGAGTCGATCTCCTGACCGCCCCGTGCGACATAGCCGCCGTTCTCGGCGATGATCGGCATGTCCTTGCCGCCGCGCTCGAACATCGACGCGAGCGTGGCGAACTGGCGTCCGCTGGCGGGGACGAAGAAGATCCCCCGCTCCGACATCTGGTCGAGCAGGGGCCACAGCTGCGGTGGGATCTCGGAATTCTGGTCGAGCAAGGTGCCGTCCAGGTCGGCGACCACCATCTTCACTTCGGCGTCGTCGGGGACTGCACTGGCCGCAAGGGCCTGCGGCGAGCCGGGGTTGTGTGCGCTCGTGTGGTTCATCCAACCTCCCTTGTGCGCGGGGTGACAGCACCTGACAAGGATCAGTGCCTGCCCGAATCGCGCAGCGATACGTCCTCCTGCAGTCTGGCACAGCCAACGAAACTGGCCCATGCCTGTGCTCGCCTGCGCAAAGGGCAGGTAGTACCGCGACTCATGGCTGGATGATGCCCCGGCGGATCGCCTCCGCCACGGCTGCGGCCCGATCGTTCACGCCGAGCTTCTGAAAAGCCCTTGCCAGATAGGTCTTCACAGTGCTTTCGCTGACGCACAGATCGTTGGCGATCCGGGTGTTGTGTCCGACCGCTACGAGTTGTACGACGCGCTGCTCCTGGCTGGAGAGCACCGGTGCGGGAGCCTCGCGAAGGCTCGCCGCCACGGCCTGGGCTGCTCTGGGGTCGAGCACCGTGCCGCCCTGGACGGTCTGGCGGATTGCCTCGGCCAGTCGTGCGGGTTCCACGTCCTTGAGCAGATATCCGTTCGCGCCGGCCAATGGGCCGATCGCCGTCATGGCCCCGCTGATCGCGAAGAAGGCGGCCATCGAACGCGCCCGGCGCGCGGGCGAGGTGGTGCCCACCAGAAGGCCGATCGCCGAGGGGAACATCAGGGCGCTCCCGGCGCCCTGGACGATCCGCGCAGTGACCAGCCAGGCATCCGCATGGCTGCCGGTGGGTGTGGCGCCGCAGGCTGCGCTGGCCAGCGCGAAGACGATGATTCCGGCGATCATCATGCGGCGATAGCCGATCACATCGGCCAGCCGCCCGGCCAGCGGGAAGGCTGCCGCGGCCGCGAGAAGGTAGGCGTTCACCGCCCATTCGACAGCTGACCCGGAGATGTTCAGGCCGGTCTGTACATTGGGGGGCGGCCAGCGAGACGATGGTCTGGTCGATGGTCGTCATCGAGACAGCGATGATGAGTCCCGCCAGCACGACGCGAGATGACCCGGGCGCAGCTGGTTCCGTGGGGCGGGGAGCCGGCGTTGCAGTGGCCGGAAAAGCTGGATTCACAAGGCCTCCTTGAGATGGGGCGCGTTGTCCGCGGTACTCCTCAAGTCTTCTGGGTCCGGTGCACCTGGCATGTCGCCCGGTGGGACAGTTCTGTGTCGTCCGTTCGGGGGACACATGACCGGTCACTTCAGCGCTGCGTCGTGTTACCCCAGCGCCGTGTCGTTCTGCGGTACCGCTGATATCGGAATGGATCCTGTCCATCGGGGAACTCCGGTGTGGGACTGGCTCGCCAGGATGTGGGGGCTGCCACAACCTTGACGGGCGTGGGTCACAGCGTGAAGACCACTCGCTCGCCGGCCGGGCTGGGCTGGTTCCAGGTCTGCTCCACCTCGGCGAGCGGAATGGCACGGGGCGTGATGGCGAATTCGTGCCTGGACGCCGCTGCGGTGATCTCGGGGAGTTCGGCCGAGAAGTCCCGAGCCGAGACCGATCCGATGCCGCTGCCCATGATCGACAGCCGGGCAGCCCTCAGTGCAGCCGAGGGGATCGATGCCTCGTCCCCGGCCACCGAGCCGATCGCGATCCAGTCCAGAGACCGGGAACGGTCCTGGCGGTGGCTCACGATGTCGGTCATGGCCCTGGCCGCCGGTGCACCCCACAGGTAGTCGATCACCACGTCGACATCGGCCGCCGCCGCGAGTTGATCGAGCAGGAATGTGCGATCCGCGCCGATCTCGCGCAGCGCGGCGAGCTTGCTCTCATCGCGGCCCGCAGCGACGACTTCGGCGGCGCCGAATCGTCGCGCCACCTGCACCGCGGTGCGCCCGGCATTGCCGGTGGCGCCGAGCACCAGCACGCTGGCCACCTTGTGGAAGGCGATCCGCCGCCTCAATGCCACCCAGGACGACATCGCCGGGTTGACCGCAGCGGCCACCGCCACTGGATCGCTGCCGGGATCGAGAAGGACCGAACGCCGCTTTTCGATGACCGTGCGCTGAGCCATCGTCCCGAGGCCGTTGTCGTCCAGCAGGGCGTAGCGGAGATTTCCCCGCCCATCGCGCACCACGCCGTCGATGCCGGGGACCAGTGGCAGCACGCCAGTACTCGTGTAGTGCGAACCGTCGGCCTGGGAGCGCACCCGTGGATGCAACGCGGCGGCCAGCACGTCGACGACTTCCTCCTCGTCGGAGTGGGCGACGGGCTCTGACATCTCCTGGTAGCGGGGTGGGGAGTCGAATGAGGTGACGACTGCTGCGTACATGAGAACTCCCAAGATGATTCGTTTTACGAACTATTGAATGCCACCAGTATGCTTCGTAAAACGAACTGAACCAAGGAGTCGGAATGAATCCAGGTCGACGATGACCAGCTGTGCAGCATCGGAGGGCGCGTCGTCTCCAGTTGACGAACGCAACTGGAGTGAGCATCCGGAGGATCGCATCGTTGATGCCCTGGTGAGAACGTCCTTCCTGGTTACGGCCGCGTTGAGTGCGGTGGGTACTGAGCACCATCTGTCGCTCACCCAGGTGCGTGTCCTCGGCATTCTCAGCGACCGGCAGTTGCGGATGACCGAACTTGCCGCCTATCTCGGGCTGGAACGCTCAACCCTGTCCGGTCTCGTGAACCGTGCCGAGCAGCGCGGGTTGCTTGTGCGCACCCGTGCCGATTCCGATGGCCGGTCGATCGAGGTGAGCACGACCGCCGAAGGGCGCGCCCTGGCCGAATCGGTTCATGGTGAACTCGCTGCCCGGCTCGCGCCACTGGTCGTCAAACTCGACGCGGAACAGCGGGACTGTCTGGCAGGTCTGTTGGAGAGTCTGCCGGAACCCATCGAGTCCAGTGGTGATTCCGCACCAGGCGCCGGAAGGCCCTGAGCGTCCCGCCGGATTTTCCGGAGGCTGGTGTCCGAGGCGATGCCTCCGGTGCCATGGGCTACTGAATCGACATACCGGGGTGTTCGCGGATCGTGCGAGTCGTGCATGCCGTTGTCAGTGGGCGGATGCCAGGGTGAGCTCACGCCCGCGGTGCCAGGATCGCGCCGAGAGTGTTGCCCGCGCCGAGCTGCGCCACGGTGAGGCCGGCTGTGGGTGCGGCCATCGCCGCGACGATGCGCTGCGGCGGCACCAGCTGGGGGATCGCCGCCCAGATCTGCAGCGAGGAGATCGCCGCGAAGGTGCCGGTGAGGAAACGCAGCACCAGCCATGGTTGGGAACGACCAGGCAAGCCCCGGGGAACGACCGACCAGGCAAGCCCGCAGGCGGTCCGTGGCCAGCGCGACGAGGCAATAGCCGATCGCTAGGCCGAGACCATCCACCCGACGACGGCAGCGGATTTGCCGAACCGTCTTGTCAGATCGGGTAGCAGCGGGGCGATCACCCTGCTGGGCGCAGGAGCAGACGGCCATGTGCCAGACCACCCGGGATGCACTCGCCGTGCAGATCACCGAACTGGATCATCGCATCGAGGTCCTTCGGAGCACCAGGACACTCATCAAGAACCTGCTGGAGAATCAGCCGGCCTCGTGATGCCGCGTAGCTGGTACCGGCCGGTTCAAAGATGCGGCCCCACGCCCTACCTGGGATGTCAGCCTTTCCCCGGTCGTTGACCCGGCTCCACCAAGGTCATTCCGGCCTGCTTCTCCACCGCCTTGGGCCGATTCTGCCACCTGAGTGGGCTGAGGCTGCCCGTGCTTCGCTGGCTGTCTCAGGCGGACAGGGCGCAGAAGGATTCGCGGGAGCGACGGAAGACCGGCTGATCGGGTGCCGAGACTGATGACGCGTACTCGAATCCTGACACGGCGTAGGAGAGCAGTGCCCTGGGTGTGCGCACCCGATGGGTCACCAGCCAGGCGGCCATTTCGCCACGCGCCCGCTTGGCATTGAAGGAAACGATCCGGTAGTTGCCGCGGGCGTCCTCGTCCTCGAAGCGGGGCGAGATGACCCGGGCGCCCAGCGCCGCCACGTCGATCGACGTGAAGTACTCCACGGAAGCCAGGTTCACGAGCACCGGAGCACCCGGCGAGGCGTCGAGATCGGCGCGGACAGTGTCGGTGATCTGCTCACCCCAGAAGTCCAGCAGCGTGCGGCCGCGCGGCGTGGCCAGTGCGACGCCCATCTCCAGGCGGTAGGGCTGGATGAGGTCGAGGGGGCGAAGCACGCCGTACAGCCCAGACAGGATTCGCAATGTCTTCTGGGCCTCGGTGAGGTCGCGGGGGCCGAAGCGATCAGGCTGCATCCCGCGGTAGACGTCGCCGTTGAACAGGTACGCAGCCGGGCGGGCATTGCGCGTCGTGAACGGCCGTTGGAAGTCCTGGTAGCGCTGCACGTTCAAGGCGGCGAGTTCATCGCTGATGTGCATGAGTCCGGCCACATCGTCGGGCCCCAAGTGCACGAGGATGTCGATGAGTTCCTGCGCCTGGTCGAGCATCCGCGCATCACTGTGCCGCCGGGTGGGCAGCGGCGAGTCCTCATCGAGGGATTTGGCCGGGGAGAGCACCGCGAGCATGGGGCTCAGACTATGCATGCAGGGACTGCCGGGCCAGTTTCAGGCCATGCAGCAACACGGCAACGGGATGCCAGAGGGCCAGGAGGTCCTGGTCCAGTTTGCTGGTGCAGCCCTGTCCAGATTCTTGACCGAGGATGGTCGAGATGCGGAACCGCCGGCCGGGCAAGGCACCGCAGGCCGAGGCTGAACTGGGGGACGGCTCCGGGCGCCATAACTGGGCGGTGAGGGAATACCAGTGCGGCAGACCTTGCTGAGACAGTGGTCAGCCGATCGGCCGGTGGGCAGCATGGCCACCCGGGCGAGTGATCGCCTGAACGGCTGATCGGGAAAGTGCACATGACTCAGTGAAGAGGAGCGACAATGTCGGATCTCGAGAACAAGGGCCAGCAGTTCGGCGGCAAGATCAAGGAAGGCGTTGGCGAGGCCACCGACGACAAGGACCTGGCCGCCGAGGGCCGTGGAGACCAGGCCGAGGGCAAGGTCAGAGAAGGCCTGGACAAAGCCAAGGACGCGGCGGGGGACGCAGCGAAGAGCGTCAAGGACGCGTTCGGCCGAATCGGCAAGAAGTGAGCCGACTGAACGGTAACTGAATCCGCGGCCACCTGACCGCACGGAAACCGAATCGAGGGGCGCCCCACCAGGGCGCCCCTCGATCTGCGTCCAGCCCGCAGTGCCTCAAGGCCCGGGTGCACGCTGTCGGGTCACGAAGTCGGCAATCACGGCTCGGGCCTGTCCCTGTATCGGTTGCCCGAACCGTCACTGCCGTGTGTGCACGGCGGAGTGTTCGCCGCTGGGCCATGTGTGCCACCACGGCGAAGCCCGGCGAGCCGATAACCGCCCATCGTGCTCGCCACCCCACACGCCACGCTGGGACCGGCACTCCCGATCGCGCGTTGGCCGCCGCCCCCTGTTTCTCCACTGCAAGGACACACAAGCACCGGATTCTTCGCCTGAACGAGTTGTCGGGCGCTGGAATAACGACCCCGATAACATAGTTGAGTCAACTGGACTCAAGGTAAGGCTTGAGTGGTGTAAGCTCAAGCACGTGCCGCAAGACGGTGCATGTGAGAGCGACAACAGCGTGAGGGTAGCTGCCGGGAAGATCGGCGGTGGAGCCCACAACGGTGGGGAACCACCGGCAGACAACAGGGCGGTCCCCGCCCGCACATGGAACGGGCGGTCATCGCCCAGACACTGGAGGAAGCAGAAACAATGGCTCGTGCAGTAGGTATTGACCTCGGCACCACCAACTCGGTCATCGCCGTCCTTGAGGGTGGCGATCCCACAGTCATTCCGAACGCGGAGGGTGCTCGTACCACCCCCTCGGTGGTTGCCTTTGCGAAGAACGGTGAGGTTCTGGTCGGCGATGTCGCCAAGCGCCAGGCCGTCACCAACCCGGAGCGCACCGTTCGCTCCGTCAAGCGCCACATGGGCACGAATTGGACGACGAAGATCGACGGCAAGGACTTCAAGCCGCAGCAGATCAGCGCCTACGTGCTGCAGAAGCTCAAGAGGGATGCCGAGGCTTACCTCGGCGAGACCGTCACCAATGCCGTCATCACCGTGCCGGCATACTTCGGCGACGCCGAGCGCCAGGCCACCAAGGAGGCCGGCGAGATCGCCGGGCTCGTTGTCGACCGCATCATCAACGAGCCGACCGCTGCCGCACTGGCCTACGGGCTGGACAAGTCCGACAAGGAAGAGACTGTCCTGGTCTTCGACCTCGGCGGCGGCACCTTCGACGTCTCGCTGCTGGACATCTCCGACGGCGTCTTCGAGGTGAAGGCCACCAAGGGCGATGCCCGTCTCGGTGGTGACGACTGGGACGCCCGTGTGGTCGACTGGCTCGTCACCCAGTTCAAGAACAAGACCGGCGTCGACCTGTCCAACGACAAGATGGCGCGTCAGCGCCTTCAGGAGGCCGCCGAGCACGCCAAGATCGAGCTCTCGCAGGCCCAGTCCACCGATATCAACATCCCCTACATCACGGCGAACCAGTCCGGCCCGCTGCACCTGGAGGAGAAGCTCACCCGCACCGAGTTCCAGCGCCTCACCGAGGACCTGCTGGACCGTTGCACCGGCCCCTTCAACGCGGTCCTCAAGGACGCCAGTGTCACGGTCAGCCAGATCGACGAGATCATCCTGGTCGGCGGTTCCACCCGGATGCCCGCCGTGCAGGACCTCGTCAAGCGGCTGTCCGGTGGCAAGGAGCCGAACAAGTCGGTGAACCCCGATGAGGTCGTCGCACTCGGAGCCAGCCTGCAGGCCGGTGTGCTGAAGGGCGAGGTCAAGGACGTGCTGCTGCTCGACGTCACCCCGTTGAGCCTCGGTATCGAGACCAAGGGCGGCGTGATGACCAAGATCATCGAGCGCAACACCACGATCCCGACCAAGCGCTCTGAGATCTTCACCACGGCCGAGGACAACCAGCCGTCGGTGATGATCCAGGTGTACCAGGGCGAGCGCCAGTTCGCCCGCGACAACAAGTCTCTGGGCAACTTCGAGCTCACCGGCCTGATGCCGGCGCCCCGTGGTCTGCCGCAGATCGAGGTCACCTTCGACATCGACGCCAACGGCATCGTGCACGTCTACGCCAAGGACACCGCTACCGGCAAGGAGCAGTCGATGACCGTCACCGGCGGTTCGGCGCTCGGCAAGGATGAGATCGACAAGATGGTCAAGGAGGCCGAGGCCAACGAGGAGGCCGACAAGGCGCGCCGCGAGGTCGTCGAGATGCGCAACGAGGCGGACGCGCTGTGCTTCCGCACCGAGAAGCTGCTCACCGACAACGGTGACAAGATTCCCGACGATGTGAAGGAGCCGGTCACCGAGTCGATCGCGAAGTTGAAGGAAGCCCTCAAGGGCACCGACAACGACGACGAGGTGCGCACTGCGATGGACGACCTGAACCAGAAGGCTTCGGCCATGGGTCAGGCCATCTACCAGGCGGCTCAGGCCTCCCAGCCCGATCCGCAGGCCCAGGCCGACGGCGCTGAGGAGGCGCCCAGCGAGCAGGCCGGTGGAGACGACGATGTCGTCGACGCCGAGATCGTCGACGACGACACCGACCAGAAGTGACTCGGCGGCGCCGGGGGCGGGGACCACGGATCGTCCCCGCCCCCGGCGCCCTTCACCCACAATTGTCCGGGCAGCGTCCCGTATACGAGTAACACGTCAAGCTGCGCGCCGCGCGGCGATGAGGAGTAACTACAGACATGACTGACAAGCCAGCCGAGGCCAGTGCCGCGGGAAATCCAGGGGGCAGGCCCAGCGTGGATGCCGAGGCCCTGGACCCTGACGATGTCGCGACCGGCACAGCAGCTGGAGCAGCGGAAGGCGACGCCGCCGGGCAGCCGAGCGATCCTGTTGCCGACCTCAAGACGCTCGTCGCCGAACGCACCTCCGATCTGCAGAGACTGCAGGCCGAGTACGTGAACTACAAGAAGCGCGTCGATCGTGACCGCGACCAGGCGCGCAACCAGGGCGTCGAGCAGGTGGTGCGCGATCTGATGCCGGTCTTCGACGCGATCGAGCAGGCTGATGCGCACGGCGAGCTGACCGGTGGCTTCAAGCTGGTCGCCGACGAACTGGGCCGGCTGGCCACCAAGCACGGCCTGATCCTCTACGGCGAGCCCGGTGAGGAGTTCGATCCTCGCCGCCATGAGGCACTCATGCAGGTGCCCGTGCCGGGAACCGGCGACATGCTGGTTCACGAGGTGATGCAGAAGGGCGTTGAGCTGAACGACTCGGTCGTCCGGCCCGCACGGGTTGTGGTGTCGGTGCCCAACGGCGAGGAAGCGCCTGCCGAGAACGGCTCTGCCGATGAGCAAGCTGGCTGACCACGACACCAGGAGAAGCGCGTCGGCGTGTGCGCAATGAGTTTCTGACAACGTGTGACAGGGGGTACTGATGAGCACCAAGGACTATCTGGAGAAGGACTACTACAAGGTGCTTGGCGTGCCCAAGGACGCCAAGCAGGACCAGATCAAGAAGGCTTTCCGCAAGATCGCCCGCGAGAACCATCCCGATCAGCACCCCGGGGACAAGAAGGCCGAGGAACGCTTCAAGGCGGCATCCGAGGCCAACGACGTGCTCAGCGACCCCAAGAAGCGCGCGGAGTACGACGAGACCCGCCGGATCGGCACCGGTGGCGGCGGATTCCACTTCCCGCACGGTGGCCAGGGCGGCCCCACCAATGTCAACGACATCTTCCGCAACATGGGGGGTGGCGGCGCCACCATGGGCGAGGGCGGTCTCGGCGACCTGCTCGGCAATCTGTTCAACCAGGGTCAGGGTCCCTCGGCCGGGCGCCGCGCCACGATGCGCCAGGTGCGCCGGGGCGCCGATGTCGAGGGTGAGGTTTCGATCAGCTTCCTCGACTCGGTCAAGGGCACCACGGTCGGCATGAAGATGGTCAGCGACGAGCCCTGCCCAGCCTGCCGGGGAACCGGCGCCAAGGCGGGCACGATGCCCAGGGTGTGCCCCACCTGTCAGGGTTCGGGGATGCAGCCGACTTCGGCCGGTGGTGTCTTCTCGATGTCCGAGCCGTGCCGCACCTGTCATGGCCGCGGCCTCATCGTGGACGAGCCCTGCGAGGTCTGCCATGGATCGGGGCGCGCGTCCTCCACCCGCACCATGCAGGTGAGGATTCCGGCTGGTGTCACTGACGGGCAGCGCATCCGCGTCAAGGGCAAGGGCAGCAAGGGTGAGAACGGAGGGGAGCCCGGCGACCTGTACGTGAAGGTGCATGTGCAGCCGCATCCGGTCTTCGGACGCGACGGCTCCAATCTCACCGTCACGGTGCCGGTCACCTTCCCCGAGGCCGCACTCGGCTCTGAGGTGGAGGTCCCCACCTTGCAGTCGAACCCGGTGAAGCTGCGGGTGCCTGCCGGAACGCCCAATGGGCGCACCTTCCGGGTGCGCGGCCGCGGCATCTCGAAGACCAACGGATACAAGGGGGATCTGCTGGTCACCGTCGAGGTGAAGGTGCCGAGCACGCTCAACCAGTCCGCGAAGGAGGCCCTGGAGGCCTACAGGGCGGCCGTGGCAGAACCCAACCCGCGCGCCGGGCTGGTGGGTGACCGGTCATGACCTCCGGGTCAGCGCTTCCCCAGGTGATCGACCAGGACGCGCCGATCTTCAGCGTCTCAGTGGCTTCAGAGCTCGCAGGCATGCATCCCCAGACCCTGCGCGGCTACGACCGGATGGGACTGGTCGTGGCCGCGCGCGCCCCCCGGCCCCGCCCCCCGCCACACCCCCCGCCGCCCTCCCCGGCGCCCCGCAACCCCCCCCACGACCACCCGCCTCGGG
>NZ_JBDNTB010000017.1:0-45830 GCF_047719395.1 Propionibacterium sp. | reverse complement strand
GTCTGGGGGTCGCCCCCCATCTGCCCCACCGCCGATCGAATGTAAACACCCGCGACCTCCGCCGTGCGGCCCCCTGTTGGCACCCCCGGCCGCGGTCATGTGACGGCGGCCTGGTGCTTGGGGGCGAGGAAGATGTTGAAGGGTTCTCCAGTTTGGCCTCGTTGCCTCCTGCCCCCTCGCGAACGATGGTCGCGAGGGGTTCGTTGAGTTCGGTGCAGATCTGATCGGGTTCAGACCCGGGGAGGATCCCAGAAGAGACGGCCCGGTTGAACCGCTTGTGCACCTATATTGGTGAATTCTTGGGTGAAATGGCAGGAAATTCGGTGTGCTCTCCCTCGGCGCAGGATTTTCCTGTATCGGGGTTGCGAAGCAACTCGCCAAACACGGAGTTCACCTGCTCATTGGCCGCAACAGTGATCAGCAATTCCAGCTGCTGCTATATCAAGTCGCCAGTTCCCAGTTTCCTCCAGCGATGTGGCCGAGCCATTGCGGGGGTTCTCCGCGAGGACGAAAATCCCCGAGTTCTGACCGGCGATGTGACCTCGATCGGCGCGAAGGCCCACGCCGTGACGATGGCTGATGGTGCCGGCTGCGAGGGTAGGATCCTGCTGATCTCCACGGGTGCGAAAATGAACTTCTCCGGCACGCAGGGCGCTGACGAGTTCAGCTCCCCGCGCTACTCCGTGCACGATGTGCTGCTGCCCAGCAGCTGAGAACGTTCCGGTGCTGTCAAGAACTGGCTGCGCGACTATTTCTCCAACGACCGCACCGAGTTGATCGTGGGTGCTCCCGCCCCGAACCCGTTCCAGCTCGCCGGGGCCGCTAATCCGCGGAACTACCCTGGCCGGCCAACTCTGGCATACCCGTACCCGAGATCCGGTGGTACCTGATCAGATTGACCGTGCACGCAATGGTGATCGCAAGAGCCGCTCCGACAAGCGTGAAGCCCATCCGTTGCAGGTCGAGGAGATGGGTGTTCTTCCCGTAGGAGTTGATGAGTACCACCGTCATGCTGAGCAGGACCACGTACTCCCAGTACGGTTTTTCCGTGACATACAAATACAGGCAGGCCCACAGCGTTATGAGGCCGAGAAGCAGCATCACGGGATCGGGCACGCCGGCCAGGGCCAGGATTGTCACGACTGCCAAGCCACCGACGGTGCCCCCGACTCGCTGCCACATCCTGTGCCAGTTCAGCGGCTGGAGTGGGTTGGTGAGCACGTAAAGCGTCATCGTGATCCAGACCCAGCGCGTGTTCGGGAAGTAAGTCTGCCCCACCACGACCACGGAAGCGGAAACCAGCCCGAGCAACACCCCGTACAGGAATGCACCCTTCGGGTCGGGAACCTCCTTTACTCTGAGGGTACGTTTCCCCGCCATCCTTTCCAGCAGGAAAATGGCCCAGCATCCGCCGAGGAAGACGATCACGACCACGGAAATCAAGTAAATGGGTGTGACCGAGGGCTCGCCCTTGCTGAACAATGGTGGAGGTTGCCGCATGAAATATGGCGTGAGAATCATCACCTGCATCACAGCGCTGTTCACACCCCGGCTTGCTGCCACGCCAAAGCCCACGCCGAGCAGGAATACGATGACCGCGAGTAACCAGACCTGGCCTCGGCACACGATACCGATGGCTCCGAACACGCCGAGTGCAGCGGTGGCCATGAGGCTCACCTTCGGGCCGGCACTGACCCACGACAATGTGGCCACCATTATCCCGTACATGGCGACGCCATAGAATCCGGGCCATATGAAGGTGAAGGGAATCACAGGCGCGGCCATGCAAAGCATGAGCACCGCGAGCTTGACTCCGAACGGGATGCGTTTCACTCTCGCAGAATAGCCTTTCGTACCGTTGCCAGTTGAATTACTAGCGGTCATCACTCATTTCAATGGGAGATTGCACTCACAGCACGAAATACCCTGGCCCTTCGGCCGGAGTAGTTCGGGACTTATCTGGGATTTCATGCACACGTTTCAAGGAGTTCTCCATCACCCGCCCGCCGAACGGGATTTGACACAAACAGACTCCACGAAGTCACACATATCAGTCCGTCTTCTCGTCGTGGCCGCCGAAACCCTTACGCATCGCGGAGAGGATCTTGTCCGAGAACGAGTCCAGGTCGCGCGAGGCGAATCGGGAGTAGAGCGCGCTGGTGAGCACCGGCGCCGGCACACCCACATCGATTGCCGCACGCGAGGTCCAGCGTCCCTCACCCGAGTCGGATACGCGCCCGGAATACTCATCGAGCGTGGGGGACTTGTGGAGCGCGTCGGCAGTGAGGTCGAGAAGCCAGGAACCGATCACGCTGCCACGCCGCCACACCTCGGCCACCTCCGGAAGATCGATGTCGTACTGGTAGAAGACCGGGTTCTCCAGAGGGGCTGTCTCGGCATCCTGCTCGCGCGCGGCGCGACCGGCATCGGCGTGCTTGATGATGTTCAGGCCCTCCGCGAAAGCGGCCATGATGCCGTACTCAATACCGTTGTGCACCATCTTCACGAAGTGCCCAGCACCGTTGGGCCCGCAGTGGTAATAGCCGTATTCCGATTCGGAGGGCTCGCCAGTACGACCCGGAGTGCGGGGTGCCGCGTCGAAACCGGGCGCGATCGTAGCGAAGATCGGGTTCAGACGATCCACGACGTCGTTCTCGCCACCGATCATCAAGCAGAAGCCGCGCTCGAAGCCCCAGACACCGCCACTGGTGCCGACGTCGACGTGGTGAATACCCTCCTGACGCAGCTCGGCTGCGTGCCGGAGATCGTCGTGGTAGTAGCTGTTGCCGCCGTCAATGATCGTGTCGCCCGGCTCCAGCACCTCAGCCAGCGAAGCGATCGTCTTGTCGGTGATCTCGCCGGCCGGCACCATCACCCACACCGCACGGGGCGCCTCGAGCTTCGCCGCGAGATCGGCCATCGACTCAGCGCCGGTGAAACCTTCAGGCTCCGAGGACTCCAGAGCCTTCACGGCATCCGATGAGACGTCATAGCCGACGCAGTGGTGCCCGTCGGCGACGAGGCGGCGCACCAAGCCCGCTCCCATCCGGCCCAGGCCGACCATTCCAAGTTGCATGGGTGTCGTGGTGGTCATGTTCAGTTCCTTTCGGAGTGAATTCAAGCGGTGTGTGGGGTTGATTCCATTATCCGGGCAGGTGGTTGTTTGGTCAGGCTGCCAGCGCAAGCTGGCGGCATTCGTACTCTAACGGGCTTGTTGCTCCCGATCCTGGGATGGCGTCGGTGGTAGTTACTCGTTCCTGAAGATGGACCAGGGCGATTCATCGGCTGCGTTGTCCCAGCACGCGGCGGGTGTGACCGTCGTGCACGACACACAGATCCGCCCAGCCCCGTCCGGTGGTCAGGTAGGTGATGTCGGAGAGTGCCTGTTCCCGTGGATCGTGTCCGGCGGGTGCCAGGTTCGGGGGCTGATCCCTGCGGTCCCCTGCGCGCGCACGGGCTTTGCGAGCGTTTCGCGTGAGATCAGGAGGTTGGCCTCATACGAGGTTGGCCTCATACAGGGCCAACCTCCTGGTCCGTGGCGCTCCATACATATCCTTGAGGCCTCACGGCCATGCTGATGGCACCGATCATCACGCAGGCGTTCATCGACGGAGAACTGCTGGATGCCATGCTGGCGGATTTGTCGTTGAGACTTGGTGGGGTTGCACGCACGTTCCAACCGCCCGAAACCTGCGGGCAACCCCAAACCTGGCTGAACACCACATCTAGACGATGCGACTCCCACCCCATCACGGACTGGGCACCCACGCTGGGCGCACATCAGCGCCCTCCTGGAAGGAACCCTCGCGCGTGTCGTGCCGGACGCGATGGCTTTCGCCCTCGCGACGCCGAGGTGCTGGTCGTTGCGATGGGAGTGTGGATACTAATCAGGATTGCGCAGAAAAATGCTGTCCAGTGGACTGGCCGTGCTCTGCCGGAGCACCAGTGACGTCGGGATCGAGACGTGAGTGGTGACGTCCTGCTCGCCCGCTGCGAGGCGAACAGCAAGATCGGCGCCGCGCGCTCCTATTTCTGCGACGGGCTGACGGACTGTGGTCAGACCGAAACTCGCGGCCATCGGGTGATCGTCGAAGCCGACGACGGAGACATCCTGCGGCACCCGAAGACCCTGGCGACGCAGGGTGTGAATCAATGGAATCGCGAGTTCATCCAGCAACACGAAGATCGCGGTGGGCGGCCGGGTTTTGTCGAGGATGCTCTGGGTCGCCAGCTCACCAGCGTTGGGCGCAAGCACAGCCGGTACGGAGATATGGTGCACCACCGCCGCCGGCGACAGCGTCTTCACTTCTTCCTCGAAGCTGTCTCTGCGGGTGTCACTGCTCCAGAAGGCGCCGTGGTGCTGCGAGGCCGATCCCACCACGGCGAAGACTTGGTGCCCAAGCGACACCAGGTGGCGTGCGACCCTGCGCGCCGCCTGATCATCGTCGATGGATGCGTTGGGATACGGTCCCGCGGACATGTTCAGGAACACCAACGGCATGTGGAGTCGGCTGAGGTGCGCGGTCTCATCCTCTTGCAGTTTGAATGAAGTCACAATCATTGCGTCGGCATTCTTCCGGGCGGGCAGGGTACGGAAGAATTGCTCACGCTCCGCGGCTGTTCCCGCCCGATACAAGATGAGATCCATCTGGTGATCGTGGATCACCGTGTAGGCGCCTTGCAGGATCTCCGAGGTGAACCAGTGCGCAAGACTGCCGCCGTTCAGAATGGCGATCCGGTCGGTCCTTCCGGATGCAAGGCTGGAAGCACTGCGGGTCGCGCCGTACGAGAGCGTTTGCGCGGCCTCCAGAATGCGAGCCCGGGTGGCCGGCTTCACCTGCCCGGGTCTGCGAAGCGCACGTGACACGGTTGCCGTGGAGACCTCGGCCAGTCGCGCAACGTCTGAGATTGTCGCTTCCTCTGATCGCCGTGCCATACATCCCTCTCGTGCAACAACCTCGTTTTCAGCGTGGCCGAACACTTGGCAACGTGACAATCAACAGGGTACCATGTAAGCGTTTTCATTCTATGAGGCCAGCACCTCCGCACAATGAGCAACTGTCTGGAGTGCTGCACTCTCTGTAACGAAAGGCGAGCAAAGATGATCGCTCTACGCGTGGACGAGCGTCTGATCCATGGCCAGATCGCCATGGCGTGGTGCCGGGCACTGCAGATTCAAGGAATCCTGGTAGCCAATGACGAGGCGGCAACCAACAATGTCCAACAGATGGCGCTAAAAATGGCTGCGCCGCCAGAGGTCAAGGTATTGATCAAGTCGGTCAGCGATGCCGTCCGCATCCTCACGGCACCGGCCGCCGCGGACAAACGCCTGCTCGTGCTGGTACGAACCGTGCACGATGCCCTTCATCTGGTTGAACGTGTCGGCGGTATTGAAAGCGTTAACATCGGAAACGTCGGCAAGACGTCCGGCAGTACGGAGAGGACTCAGCTGAGCAGTTATGTACTGCTCACTCCCCCGGAACTCGCCGACTACAAGACTCTCGTCGAACTCACTCCCGAGGCGTTTCTGCAACCGGTTCCAACCGCGGAGAAGACCCTCGCCCGCGACGCCCTCACGAAACTCAAGTGAAGCTGAGGCGAGATCATGCTGTATGAAGCTGCAATCGTCGCCCTGATCGTCTTCGTCACGGTCGGAGGAGCAGAACTACTCGGACTCACCATGCTGAACCGTCCGATCATCATCGGCCCGCTGGTCGGTCTGGCGCTCGGCGATGTTCAGTCGGGCCTGCTGATCGGAGCCGCCCTCGAGGCGGTGTTCATGGGCGTGGTGAACATCGGAGGATCCAGTTCCGCCGAACCGGGCCTTGCAACCGCAGTCGGTACCGCGTTCGCCATCCACTTGGGCGGCGGCGCGGCGGTGGCCATTCCACTGGCGATCCCTATCGGGCTGCTAGGGCTCCAGGTCAAGACGCTCACCTACATCTTCATCGTGGGCTCGTTCGCCCCGGTCTTCGATCGATTGGCGGCACAAGGTAAGGCCAAGAGCATCGTTGGGTTGCACTTCGGCGCCTGGGGACTCCAGTGGGGGCTCTACTCCCTTCTGCCCTTCGTGGGCATACTCGTGGGCTCGGACGCGATCCAGGTTGCGGTCGATGCGATCCCAACCGTCGTCATGCACGGCCTGGAGATCTGCGGCAATCTACTGCCTGCCGTCGGCATGGCGATGCTCATGAAGCTGCTCTGGAACCGGGCGCTCGCAGTGTTCTTCTTCCTGGGATTCGTCGGGGTTGCCTACCTGAAATTGCCGCTCATCGCGCTTGCCGTGCTCGGTGTGATCATCGCTGTCGTCATCGCCCAGCGGGACTACCAGATCTCCAAGTTCGGACGGAAGTTGGAGGAATTCGCCCATGCACCAGCCGGAGGGCAAGCAGTTGTGATGTCCGGCGCTGATGCCGGACTGGACGATCTCAATGCAGACGAAGAGGACTTCCTGAAATGAAACTCACCCATGATCTCTCGAAGGATGAAAAGAAGCTTCTGCGAGGCACCTTCTGGCGTTCGATCACGCTCTATGCAGCGGTCAGTCCGGCAAAGCAGGGAGCATCCGGCTTCTGCTATGCAATGATCCCCTGGATCGAACGCTTCTACAAGAACGAGCAGGACAGACGCGCTGCGCTCGTGCGCCATGTCTCCTACTTCAACACCACGGTTCCGATGTCGAGCTTCATCATGGGACTCGCTGCCTCGATGGAGAAACAGAACAGCCAGTCCGAGGACTTCGACGTCAACTCGATCAATGCGATCAAGTCCAGCCTGATGGGGCCGCTCGCGGGCATCGGGGACTCATTCTTCTGGGGCGTGTTGCGCGTCGTGGCGGCCGGCATCGCCGTCGGTATGGCGCAAGCGGGGAACATAATGGCCCCGATCGTGTTCCTGCTGATATTCAATATCCCTGCGCAGCTGGTGCGCTACTACGGAGGTTTCCTCGGCTATACGCTCGGGTCCACGTACATCTCGAAGGTGTACGAAAGCGGGCTGATCCACATCCTGACCAAGGCGGCCAGTATCGTCGGCCTCATGATGGTCGGAGGAATGACCTATCAACTCGTGGTGTTCAAAACCACAATCTCCATGTCGATGGGCGGCACGTCGGTGTTGAAACTCCAAGACATGTTGGACCAGATATTCATCGGGATCATTCCTCTGTCACTCACTCTTCTCTGCTATTACCTGTTGAGCAAGAAGATCAGCATCAACTACCTGATCTTCGGGGTCATCGGCTTGGGCATCCTGATCTCCCTGCTCGGGATTGCGTAAAGGGACGGAACATCAACATGACCAAATGGTGGAAAAACGCCGTCATCTACCAGATCTATCCGAAGAGTTTTCTCGACTCGGATGGCACCGGCTGGGGAGACCTCAACGGGATTACCTCCAAGCTCGACTATCTACATTCGCTCGGCATCGATGCCTTGTGGCTGAGTCCGATCTATGAATCACCGCAGGTCGACAACGGGTACGACATCAGCGACTACCGACGGATCGACAGCCGTTTCGGCACGATGAACGATGTGCAGCGGTTGATAGACGGTGCACACGAACGAGGTATCCGGGTCATCATGGATCTGGTCGTCAACCACACCTCCGACGAGCATGACTGGTTCCGTCGCAGCAGGCAATCGCGCGACAACCCGTACAGCGACTACTACCTGTGGCGAGATCCGAAGCCCGATGGCGGGCCGCCGAACAACTGGGGATCACACTTCGGCGGTTCCGCCTGGGAATACTGCGCGGACAGGGACCAGTACTACCTGCACTACTACGCGTCCAAACAGCCCGACCTCAACTGGGAGAACCCTCAGGTGCGACACGAGATCTACGATCTCATGCGGTTCTGGATGGATCGTGGCATCAACGGGTGGCGCATGGACGTGATCGCGCAAATCTCAAAGTACATCGACTTCCCGGACTACCCGCCCCAGGAAGGCAAGGAATTCATCATCGGGCCGATGCACTACTACGGGCCGCGACTGCACGAGTTCCTCCAGGAAATGCACCGGGAAGTCCTGAGCAAGTACGACTGCGTTGCCATTGGTGAGGCGCCGGCCTCAACTCCGGAGATCGCACGTCTGCTCACAGATCCGGAACGTACCGAGCTGGACATGATCTTCACCTTCGAGCACATCGAACTCGACCGGGTTCCGAACTCGGTGAACCGCAAATGGGATCTGCGACCGATGGAGGTTCCCGAGCTCAAAGCGGTGCTCTCGAAATGGCAGTATGTACTGGTCGATCACGGCTGGAATGCCTTGTATTTCGAGAACCACGACCGAGCGAGGATTGTCTCCCGCTGGGGAAACGACACGGTGTACAGAAAGCAGTGCGCGACCGCATTCGCTACCGTGCTGCACGGAATGCAGGGCACTCCATTCGTCTATCAGGGCGAGGAGATCGGCATGGTGAATGCGCACTACGAGCTGAGCGATTATCAAGACATCGACATCAAGAACGCGTACCGCGCGTATGTCCACGACGCCGGCACGATCTCGGAGGAGAGATTCACGAAGGCTGTCTGGCAGGTGGGCCGCGACAATGCCCGCACGCCAATGCAGTGGGATGCCAGTAAGAACGCGGGATTCACGACCTCATGGCCCTGGTTGAAAGTCAACCCGCGATATGTGGATATCAACGTTGCTGAGGCACTGGCCGATCGCGATTCCGTGTTTGCCTACTACCAGCGGCTCATTGCCCTTCGTCACCAGGAACCGATCTTGGCCGAAGGAACCTACGAACTGCTGCTCGGAGACGATCCCGCACTGTTCGTCTATGAACGGATCTGGCACGAGCAGCGTTGGCTCGTGATCGTCAATCTCTCAGATCAGGAGCAGTCGACGGAGCATATCCAGCCGCTGCTGTACGACCGGTGGCGAGCGGTGATCGCGAACTACCCGGCGCCGCTGGCACAGCCCCAGTTGCGCCCATATGAGGCGTGCATTGTTGCGCGGATGGACGACGACGAGGGTCCGGACAGTGACAGCCAGCCCAACTGATTGTCCTGTCCACACGCTGAAAGGCGGCCGCCAAGGCGGACGCCCCACAAAAAGTCAGAACAGAGGGGAAACATGACTCACATAGTGATTGCCACGCACGGACATCTTGCGGAGGCATTGCAGGACGCCGCCGGTATGCTCTTGGGCAATGTGCAAGATGTGTCCACGGTGAACTTCGTTCCGGGACAGACCGTCGCGGAGTTGATCGCCCAGTACGCGAAGATCGTCGAGGGCAACGCCGACGAGGAGACGCTCTTCTTCGTCGACTTGTTCGGGGGCAGCCCGTACAACGCCGCGGTGCAGTTCATCGCTGGACGAACCGAATTCGACGTGGTCGCCGGCGCGAACCTGCCCATGTTGCTGGAGACTCTGATCAAACGTAAGCGCGGAGTGGGTCTCGACGAACTGGTTCACGTGGCCAAACAGCGCGGATCATCCGGGATCAGGACCTATCGTGAGGCGCTGGCGCAGATCTCGGATGCCGAAGCAGACGCCGACGACGATTCATTCTGAGACCCAAGCGTCATACACCCGACCAGAGAGTAACGGCTGACAGGAGTCACCACCTGAAAGCTGACAGATCAGGCCGTGGTTCGGCGCGATCCTTCGGCCAAGGATGGCCAGGGCCTTCTCCGGTACTCGCAGGACGCCCTTTCCGATCAGGCCGGACTCGACCACAACCACCCAAGCCGATGTCCTCCACGACGTCGTCAGTGCAACGAACCCGACAGCGGCGATCGGGAGCGCGGACACCGATGTGATGCCTTGAGTGAGAACCGGCGTGTGGAGGGCAGCGGCGCGGATCGTGGTCGACGTGCCGGCACCATTAAGGCGTGTCGTCCTCGCCGGGCACGCGCTCGAGGCGGGTCCAGCCCTTCCAGCCCCGCTCCTCCAGGAGTGTCAGCAGCCGCTTGGCAGCGGGTGCGGATTCGGCCATCGTGGTGTCCAGCAGGTCGACGAAGCTGTCGTCGAACCCGTCTTCGCGAATGTCACCGGATTCGACGGCTCGGGTGGTGATGCGGTCCAGGATGTCGGCGGCCTCGACCACACGCGGGTCGTCGGCGGTCCAGTCGAGCGCTCCGCTGAGCAGGGTGTACAGCCGTACCATGTCCGGGTCGTCCAGGTCGGCGTGCTTCTGCGCGATCACGGCGTCGATCTGCCCCGGGATCTGCGCGGCGACCATGATCCAGGCGTCCCGCTCCCGCTCGATGTACCGCTCCTCGATGCCGAGATCGCGGAGCCGGTCGAGGTAGCCGACCACACTCGCCGGGAGCGCCATGTGCTCTCCCGCGGCGAGCCGGGCCAGTCTCCTGCGGGTCTCCTGCACCTGCCGGACCTCGGCTCGCAGCCGCTTGTCGATCTGCCGAACCTCGTCGGCGAACTCCTGCGGATCGGCATCCAGGAGCTCTTCCACCTGGGCCAGTGGCACACCGGCGCTGGCGAGGATGTGGATGCGGATCAGCCGCACGACCGCGGCGGCGTCGTAGCTGCGATACCCGGAGCGGTCACGGCCGGGCTCGGGCAGCAGGCCGATCTTGTGGTAGTGCCGCACGGTCGCCACCGTCACCCCGGCGTAGGCGGCGAGCTGGCTGATCGTGAGCATGACATCCACCCTGCCTCAGGCGATCTTCCGCCGGTAGACGACCATCGTGGCGACATAGGCGGCGATGGAGATGCCGACGCACCAGGCGAGTGCGACCCAGATGTCAGAGCTGACGGGCTGCTGGGCGAACAGGTCGCGAATCGTGTTGACGATGGAGGTCACCGGCTGGTGCTCGGCGAACCACCGCACCGGGCCCGGCATCGACTCGGTGGGCACGAACGCGGAGCTGATGAACGGCAGGAAGATCAGCGGCTGCAGAACCGCGCTTGCGCCGTCCACCGACTTTGCCGACAGCCCCGACAGCACCGCCACCCACGTCAGGGCGAAGATGAACAGGACCATGATGCCCGCGACCGCAAGCCACCCCGGCACTCCGGCACCCGTGCGGAAGCCCATGAGGAACGCGACGCCCGTCACGAGCACGACGGAGATGGCGTTGGCAGTCAGCGAGGTCAGCACATGCGCCCACAGTGCCGCGGAGCGGGCGATGGGCATCGAGTGGAACCGGTCGAAGATGCCGCTCTGCAGGTCGGTGAACAGCCTGTACGCGGTGTAGGAGATGCCCATCGCGACCGTGATGAGCAGGATGCCCGGCAGCACATAGGCGATGTACTCGCCCGAGCCGGCATCCTGTCCGGTGTTCACCGCGCCTCCGAGCACGTAGACGAACAGCAGCATGATCGCGATCGGCATGACCGCGGTCGTGATGATGGTGTCGGGGCTGCGCGTAACGTGCTTCATCGACCTGCCGGTGAGCGTGGCGGTGTCACCGAGGATGTGGGTGGTCATGATGCTCCCTCCTCACCGGCGCTGCCGTTCGCGGCGGGGGCGTCGCTGTCCTCGCCCACGAGGGCGAGGAAGACATCTTCGAGGGACGGCTGCTTCTCGACGTACTCGACCTTCGCCGGCGGCAGCAACTTCTTCAGCTCGTCCAGCGTGCCGTCCACGAGGATCCTGCCCTGGTGCAGGATCGCGATCCGGTCGGCCAACTCCTCGGCCTCGTCCAGGTACTGCGTGGTCAGCAGCACCGTCGTCCCGCCCGCGGCGAGCTTCTCGACGGCCTTCCACACCTCGATCCGCCGCGCCGGATCCAGGCCCGTGGTCGGCTCGTCCAGGAACACCACCGGCGGGTCCCCGATCAGGCTCATCGCGATGTCCAGCCGCCGACGCATGCCCCCGGAGTACTCGCCGACCCTGCGTCCACCGTCATCGGTCAGCGTGAACCGGTCGAGCAGCCCGTCAGCGATCGCCCCGGGGTTCTTCAGGTGGCGGAGCCTGGCGACGAGGATCAGGTTCTCCCGCCCGGTGAGGATCTCATCGACGGCGGCGAACTGCCCCGTCAGGCTGATGGACTCCCGCACCTGCGCCGGCTGCGAGGAGACGTCGAAGCCGTTGATGCTGGCGGCTCCCGCATCTGCCTTCAACAGCGTGGACAGGATCCGCACGATCGTCGTCTTGCCCGCACCGTTCGAGCCGAGCAGGGCGAAGATGCTCCCCGAGGCGACCTCGAAGTCCACCCCGCGCAGCACCGAGACCTTCCCGTACGACTTCTCCAAGCCCCGCACCCGGATCGCCGGAACGAGGATCGATCCCTCCGTCATGAGCTCTTGCTCCAGGCCTTACTCGTGCAACCCGACATCACACGCCTCCTCTCTCAGGAGCGCCCCGCCCTGCGCAACGCTCCTGAAATCAGGATGCTGGGTTGATGCGGGATCAAGGTCAAGGCCGGATTGCGCCAGGCAGAAGCCCTCCACGAAGCGGATGCCCTGAATCACCGGGTCGGTGATGTTGCCCATGACGAGGCGCAGAAGCTCCTGTTACACATTTGTGACTGGACGTGCTTAAATGTGTAACAGCATCCCCCGTCAACCGGGTGGGTTCGGGTGAACCAATGATGGTTTCGCCGTTTCGAATCGCTCGTGGGTTGTGTCGTGATGCACATCCACCGTGTTGATATCCGTGAGGAGCTTTCAATGAAGATCGCCATGTTCCTGGACTCTGCAGGCCGCGCAACCAGCCCTGAATTCGACGGAACCATCTATGTCTACGAGAGGGAGGCCAACGAGTGGATCGTCGATCGCTCGATGGAGTTTCCCGCAGTCAACTGCTCGACCCTGCCGGCCATGCGTGCCCGGGTGGAACTGATGTGCGACTGGCTGCAGGATGACTGCCAGATCTTGGCTGTCATGCCACCGCGCGGATTCAGCGGAGGCGTGTTCACAAGGAACAATGTGGACCTGTGGATCGTCGACGGGACGCCTGACAATGACCTCGATGTCATCGAGAAGTGCTGCATGGAAGAGGCCCCGGTCTCCCGCGTGCTCTACCGGCGTGGCCCGGTGACCGCCTCGTAGGTCCCAGCACCACTGAATTCCATCAACACTGCGGATCAACATTGTTGAAACGCAGCACTATTGAATACTCAGCGCTGTTGAATGGCTGGAACAGTCCGGGGGTGCCCATATTTGAGCGCACCCCCGGACTGCGCTGCTGACAGATATTTCTGGAGCAGCCTCATCAAAGGGCGTGGCAGCTCAGGCGCTCAACTGTTCCGAAACCGGGGTATCCGGCCACTCGGATGATTTCTCCAGGCTCTCCAACCCGCGCGCGATGCCCTCGATCTGATCACTCAACTCCGCCATGGAGTCGACGTCACCGCCAAATGGCGCGAAAACGGTTTCGGTGCCATCGGTTCCAATGCGCACGAGCACCATTCCGGTACGATCGACGTCAGCACAGAAGACTTGGTCCCCGAATCGCACGCATCCTTCACGCAGCGGACGATTCGTCAGTTCCTTGCCCGGCAGGTTGCCGCGTGTGACGGCGTCGCACATTCGGCACAGGGCTTCCTGACCACAGGACAACACCACATGGTTCGCGTCCAACTCCTCGTCAGCATCCGGGAAGTTCGCCATGGAATCCTCTCCGACAAGGGAATCCATCAACTCGGACAGCGGGAGGGAAGTAATCCCCGAGCAGTCGTGCACAAGAATGCGCTGAGCCTTGACCATGCCGAGCCGGCCGTTCTCACTGGCCAGGATCGCACCCACATCAGGAGGCAGTTCGTTGGCGAGCAGCATCCTGGTGGCTTCGGCAGCGGGAACCCACTCGAAGGTTCCCAGCGCTTGCACGCCTGCGGACTTGATCCTCACCGAGGGATCTGCGGCGTCCTTGAGAATGCTCAGACGCACATCGACCGGGAAGGAATCCGGAAAGCTGCTTATCCGATGACCCGTCGCCGGACACGCTGCCACGACGAGGTCTCCGCCGGTCGACACGCCATGCACCAGCGAATCAACCGCGGTCGAAGGAGCCCACTCATACACGACGAGCGACGCACTCCCCGCGCCTGAGAGCAACCGGCAGGCAATCGAACGAGTCCATGACGCCAGCGAGTCGACCACGCATGCGCCGCGCGACAGGGAAGATGTCTCCATGTGCCGTCCTTCGTTGAAACTACTTAGGTTAGCCTAAGCTAGGGTTTCGCCAATCCCAATGTTCTGCCCATCCCGTGAGACATGCCCCACGAGACATGCGCTGAAGACACCGGATGCGATGCGGGGAAGACACTGGAGCAGAGCTGCCGTAAGTCTCAGTCCTCCGGCAGGCACCATCGACGGCGTCCGACGACTGGTCATCGTCACAGCTCCAGGCCTGGTGGGTGACACTGTCTCTGACAGCCTTGATCGTCGTCATTAGGCAGGTGAGTCATGGTCCTCGCGCTCGCACTCGAGCCTGAACAACCTGCCCAGGACGGCGATGTATTCGGCCGTAGCATGCTCGGTTGGCCACGTGACGGGGGCTTGCTGAGCGCCGCTGCCGAGGTGGGACTGCGAGGCAGGGGCCCATGGCATCTGGACGCTGAGAAGCTCTTCGCCGAGGATTTCGCGTTCGTCATCCAGAAGGGCACCGGGCTGATCGGCTCAGTCATCATGATCACCGGTGTGGCACGCTTCCTGAATTGCCGCCGCCTGGTGGAGGGGCCGATCATCGTCGATCATCCCGCCATCGGCGAGGTGCTGTCGGATCTGCCGGGGGGCCCGGCGCCAGCTGGTCTGGCTCCCGATGACCTCACTCCCCCAGAGCTGGTGCAGCTCCTGAAGACCTTCTGGACGCTCGGTGGCGTGGTGCCCACGACTCCCACCGTCACCGTGGCCGACATCACCAAGGCCGTGGACGACATCCAGGCCGAACTGGCAGCGCTGGCCGCCGGGGCCTAGAAGAATCCCGATCTGAGCCATCGACCCAGACCACCGACGATGAGGGGCCGGACGCGCCTCCACCTCTGGGCCGTACTGGCACTGTCGTGTGCATGACCCCGTTGGCTGTGACTGACCCGATGTGCATCGCGTGGGCTGACCCTGGCTGCGCGGAACAGGGAGAAGCCATCATCGACGGCGTGGGAGCTAGGCTCGATCTGTTCGGAATCCGCGCCAAAGACAGGCAATCATGAGCGAGCAACCCGCACCCTATGCAGCGTCACAGTCCACCGCCGATACTCCTCGACGGATCCGCATTCCGCATCTGCAGAAGATGAAGGAACGCGGCGAGAAGTGGGCCATGCTCACCAGCTACGACATGTACACCGCCGCGCTGTTCGAAGAAGCGGGTATTCCGGTGCTGCTCATCGGCGACTCGGCGTCCAACAATGTCTACGGGAATGACACCTCACTACCGGTGACGGTTGACGAACTCATTCCTCTGGTGCGCGCGGTGAGCCGATCCACCACACGTCCGCTCGTGGTGGCCGATCTGCCCTTCGGCTCGTACCAGGCCTCTCCCGAGCAGTGCTTCCTCACCTCGGCGCGGTTCATGAAGGAGGCCGGCGCCCATGCCGTGAAGCTCGAGGGCGGGCTGGAGATGGTTCCCCAGGTGGAGAAACTCACCACCAATGGCATCCCCGTGATGGCCCACATCGGCTTCACCCCACAGTCAGAGCATCAACTGGGTGGCTATCGGGTGCAGGGCCGCGGCCACAGCGCGGAGCGGCTGCTGGAATCCGCCACCGCACTGGAGGCTGCGGGAGCCTTCGCGATCGTGCTCGAGATGGTCGCCGCAGATGTCGCCACCACCATCACCAAGGCCCTCCAGATCCCCACGGTCGGCATCGGCGCTGGGGTCGGGTGCGACGCACAGGTGCTGGTCTGGCAAGACATGGCAGGCCTGCGGACCGGGCGGATGCCGCGTTTCGTGAAGCGCTATGCAGATCTTCACCAGGTGCTCGGGGATGCCGCACGGGCCTTCGCCGCAGATGTCCAGGAGGGAAAATTCCCCGGGTCCGAGCACTCCTTCTGAGAACTGCCCGGCAGGGATCTCAACCGAGAGCGGGCGAATGCAATTCGTTGGGCACATTCGCGTCGTGCCCGAGTTCGCGAAGGGCTTCACGCACCCGCTCGGTGGCGGCATCGAGTTGCTCGTCAGGCACATCGTGACGGGCATTGGTGAAACTCAATTCGGCCTCGCCCCAGGCCGGCAGCACGTGCAGGTGAAGATGGGGGATCTCGAAGCCAGCCACCAGCAGCGCAGCCCGTGGAGCGCCGAAGGCCTTCTCGCAGGCCTGGCCGATGACCTTGGCGACATGGCTGAGATGGGCGAGAAGGGCGTCCTCGGCATCGGTGTATTTGGAAACCTCTGCCCTCGGTACGACGAGCATGTGGCCATCGCTGATGGGATTGATGGACGCGAAGACAACACACTCGTCGTCGGCCCATGCGAAACGGCCTGGGATCTCGCCGTTGATGATCTTGGTGAACAAGGTGCTCATGGGCCAATCGTTGCACCCCGGCTTCCACGATTCAGGCCAGCGTCCCCTGCATGCCCAGCGACGAATTTCCCCAGCAGGACACTCTGAAATCCAGGGCAGCGTCAATGGACGCCGCTCGACGGGAGAACTCAGGCTCGCACCGTCGAAGGCGTCGGCCGGCGGGCAGGCGTCACCGTGATCAGTTGCGCATGCCGCGCCGAAATGGTCAGGGGATCATCACTGCCGGGCACAGCGCAGGTGACATCGCTGGCCAGTGGTGAACCGCTCTGGCGTACGACCGTGCTGCCGATGCGGACCCCATGTGCCGCCAGATAGCGCAGCAATTCCGGTTCGCGATCTGTCACACGGGCCACCACGGCGCGCTTGCCCGGCGCCAGCGTGTCGAGGGTATGGCCGGCATCCGCACTGATCTCGCCGTCCGCACTGGGAATGGGATCCCCATGGGGATCGCGGCGCGGATGCCCGAGACGGCGCTCCATCCTGTTGATGAGCTCGTCGGATGCGGCGTGCTCGAGGGCATCGGCCTCTTCGTGCACCTCGTCCCAGGCGTAACCGAAGAGCTCGGCGAGACAGGTTTCCAGGATGCGATGCCTCCGCACCACGCGAACCGCGGCCCGGGAACCGGAGTCGGTGAGCCTGATCGCGCCATAGGGCTCGTGATTCAGGAATCCGCCGTCCACCAGCCTGCGGACCATGTCGGACACCGTCGAATTTCCCAGCCCGAGCCGCTTCGCGAGTTCGGTGTTGGTCACCGGCGTCTCGCCCTGCTCGGTGAGATCCCAGACCACCTTCAGGCATTGCTCCTGGTTGGGTGTCGGTGTGGCGGGTTTCTTGGGCATGAAACCAGGGTACGTGTACTCTGACAGACGTAGTTACGTGTACACGAACTTTTAGGTGTCGTTGGGTGGTAACCCTGGCACGGCAGCACTGGGGAGGACATTGCCGATGCGCACCGACGAGGACTGTGTTTCCGAGTCATCGCGCTCCTCACAAAGAGGACTCATCCGCCCCGCCAACGAGCGCTCCCTCGAGGAGATCAACTCGACCGTCGAGACGCCCTCGGCCAGCGCTGGATTCTGGCGCACCCTGGCTGCCTTCTGCGGCCCAGGCGCGCTCGTCGCGGTGGGTTACATGGATCCGGGCAACTGGGTCACCTCGATCGGCGGCGGATCGCAGTACGGTTACTTGCTGCTCAGCGTCATCCTGATCTCCAGCCTCATCGCGATGCTCCTGCAGCACATGGCGGCCAAGCTCGGCATCGCCACAGGCATGGATCTCGCACAGGCCACCCGCGCGCACACCGGACGCCGCACCGGATTCGTGCTCTGGATCGTCACCGAACTGGCCATCATGGCCACCGACATCGCCGAAGTGACCGGTGCGGCCATCGCCTTGAACCTGCTGTTCGGGCTGAATCTGTCGATGGGAGTCCTGCTCACCATCGGCGACGTCTTCCTCCTGCTGCTGCTCATGAGGGTGGGCTTCCGCAAGATCGAGGCCTTCGTGGTCACCCTGATCTGCACGATCATGGCCGTCTTCATCTACGAGGTGTGGATCGCCAAACCGATATTCTCCCAGGTCATCACCGGATTCGTGCCGAGCACACAGGTATTTCATGCCGGCCAGCTGACCATGGCCCTGGGCATCGTGGGTGCCACGGTCATGCCGCACAATCTGTATCTGCACTCCTCGATCGTGCAATCCCGCGCGGTGGATCGCAGTGACGAGGAGAGCCTCGCCCGCGCGGTGCGTTTCACCACCTGGGACTCCAACATCCAGCTCAGCGCGGCCTTCGTGGTGAACTGCCTGCTGCTGATCCTCGGCGCCGCACTGTTCTACGGAACCACCCAGGACCTCAGCACCTTCGGCTCGGTCTATGCAGCCCTGCAGAACCCGGCCATCACCGGTGCCGTTGCGAGCCCGGTGCTGAGCACCCTGTTCGCCGTGGCTCTGCTCGCCTCGGGCCAGAACTCGACCATCACCGGTACCCTCAGCGGCCAGATCGTGATGGAGGGTTTCATCCGGCTGCGCATCCCGATGTGGATGCGGCGGATGGTCACCCGGCTGGTGGCGGTCATCCCGGTGCTGATCTGCACGCTGATAACCGGCGGTGACGAGCTTTTCATGGACGACCTGCTGGTCAGCACCCAAGTATTCCTCAGCCTTGCATTGCCGGTCTCCATGGTGCCGCTGGTCTGGCTCACCGGATCGAAGCGCATCATGGGAGCCCGATTCGCCAATGCTCCATGGATGGGTGCCCTCGGGTGGATCGCCACAGCCGTGCTGACGGTGCTCAATGCCCGGCTCATCATCGGTACTGTCCAGAACCTCTTCTGACCAGCAGCGCCGGTCCGGCATGGCGAGTTCCTCGGCAGGACGACTGCCCCGGCGCGCTATCCTGACCGCGCAGCCACGAGGCTCAGGAGGTGACATGGCGAAAAGAGCAATTATCATGCTGGCGGTGAGCACTGCGATCCTCATGGGCTTGGTCGCACGCCGGCATCAGGAGGCCGTCCGCGAGGCCGAGTTGTGGAGTCAGGCCACCGACCGCGTGAAGTGACCGGAGCAACTCGCACCCGCGATGCTGCCGGGTGAGTGCTTCTAGCCGCGTCCAGACGGACTCTCTTCTCGGCCGAGCTTGCTCCAGTCCAGCTGCAACCGATGGGCGGACCCCTCAACCCGGATCAGGGTGGGCTCCCTGGCAACCTCGGCGGCCTGGCAGGAATAGCGCGGATACCGATCGTCGGCTTTCTGCCCGTTCACCGTGAAATCTGCACCCCACTCAAGCTCGTAGTCTCCGTAGTAGGTGGTCAGACGCAGTCGCCCGCCCTTCAGGCTGATGCGGCACTCCTTGAGTTGCCGGACGAAGCTGCCGAGCGAACCGAACTCCCGCTCGTCTCCCACGATCACCGCATAGCCGGTGCGCACACCGCGCTGCACGATCTCGGTCTCGCTGATGAGGTCGAGCGGGCTCGTCGCGAGGACACCGACATAGCTCCCTGCCCTGTGCCCCGCCACCCAACGATCACCGACTGTGCTCTCGTCGAAGTCCACGAAGGGGAAGTAGATGTGGGTGAACAGCTGCCGCGGACCCTCGAAACGACCCTGGCGGCCCCGTAGGTCGTACTGCACGAGCAGCACATCGTCGGCCTGTGCGATGTCAGGATTGATCCCATTGCCGATCCAGTTCTGCTGGCCTTCGGGATAACTCTGGGTGTGCAAGGTACGCGACACAGGATGATTCCCGAAGATGCTGATGTTTCCGGGCAGACAGGCCTGCCACAGGTGCTGCTGGTCGCCGAACTCGCCGGGATGGTAACGCTGAGCACTGCTCAGCAGGTAGTAGGGCGTGCGGAAGGTCTGCACATTGCCACGCTGGACAGCCATGCCGTCGGATGTGGGTCGCGCGACCCGCACACTCGCCCGCCGCAGCGCGGACGGGATCCGGGCGAGCTGGCCGAGCGCAGCGAGAAAATCGTGGTTGTCCAGATGTGCGGCCCGGTACTTCTTCACCGTGGCGTTGACCACTGGCGGCGCTGTGAAGACCTGCATCGACCACCAGAAGTCAAGCTGCTCCTGGGCGCTGGTGCGCGGGTAGACCGAATCCGATGAGAGGGCATCGGGCACCTCATCGACGTTCAGCCCCTGGGACGTGTGGATGCGGAAGACATCGGGGCTCGCGGCGATCTCACGCAGGGTCCGGGGCACCTCGTAGCGGGAGCGGTGGCAGAAGATCGCTGCCAGCTGGTAGGGCTGGAATGTTTCATCGCACGTCCCGAAGGCGTTGTCGACGATGGTCTGGACTGGCGCATCGGATGGTCGTTGCAACTGCAGGGCGGTAGATCGAGCCGAAGCCGCCACGAAGTGACCGTCGAAACGATGCAGGGCCATGTCGAGCATGAACAGGTCGAGCACTATTGCCGCACCCCTGCGAAGATCCGGGGTGTCCGCCCAGTCGACGATCAGGCTGAGCGCGGCGATGTCGACGGTGTAGTAGCTGCTTGACAGCCATTCACCGAAGCCCCAGCGGAAGCGATCGTGCAGCCACACCCGTAGGCGGACTTCGGCGGCCTGTTTGTGAACCTGTCCCGGCTGCCCGTCATTGGCGAAGGTCTCCGAGGGGAACAACTTCCCGGCCAGGTATTCGCAGGTGGCGAAAGCCGCATAGTGGCTCTCGGTCCAGGTGCACATCGAGTCCGAACCCGGCTCGTCGAGATTGAAACGGAATCCCGTGATGGTCCGCTGCACCGCCGCACGCAGCTGTTCAGGCATCTGGTCAGCACATTCGAACCAGGTTTTCAGCAAAATGAGCAGGCTGTGGTCGGCCAGATCGACGCGAGCATCGATGTCAGCGCGCAACATCGCAATGAATCGGGCGTCGCATCCTGCAGTGCCAAAAGCGGGCCACACCATGCGGGCGGCAGCCGCGGACATCCCGGCTGTAGTGCGCCCGTTGGGCTGGCTCGACATGTCTGCTCCGTCTAGGAAGGCTTTCTTCATCTAATCTTAGACAATTCTTGGGTTTGATAGGTAGTTTCCACAGTTCGAACTGGCGTCCTCGCCTCACCGGCAACCTAGGCTGACACCGACATGTCATCGACACACTGGTCCATCCGGCGCGACATAGCCCTGTTCTCCAAGGGCGACATCGCCCTTGCCGTCGTGCTCACGCTCGGCACTGCCTTCTGGGGGGACCTCTTCGATGACGGCACCGTCCGTCCGGTGGCCACCACGATCAGCTCACTGGGGCTCACCCTTCCCGTGGTGTTACGCCGGCGGCGGCCCCTCATGATGCTGGCCATCGTCTCCGTGGCGGGCCTGGTGCAGTGCGCCGTGGTTCCAGGCCCCACGGCTGCACTGCTCGCGGTGCCGGTGGTGGCCTACTCGGTGGCGCGAGGGGTCGACGGCACCAGTTCGCGGCTCGTGCTCGTCTGCGGACTCATCGGCGCGATCATGGGGCCGCTTCGCTGGCTGGACAGCCCGCACTTCTCAGCCGGCAATGTCAGCCAGGGAAGCCTGTTCGGGATGCTGTTCATCATGTGCTCGACGGCAGTGCTGGTGCCCTATCTCATCGGGCGCCGCCTGCGTGAAAACGACATCGCCGCCCAGGAGAGAGCACGCGCGGAAATCCAACGCTACGAGGTGACACTGGCCGCTCGCGAGGAACGGGCGCGCAGCACCGAGGCGAGGGTGCGCAATGACATTGCGCGCGAGCTTCACGACGTGGTGGCACATTCGCTGAGCGTGATCGTCGTCCAGGCCGAGGGCGGCAAGGCTCTGGCCCAGCGCAATCCCGAGGGTGCCGGCGAGGTGCTCGACACCATCGCCGAGACCGGCCGCGAGGCGCTCACCGAGATGCGACGCATCGTGGGTGTGCTGCGAGCAGGCCCTGGCAACGCCGAATACGCACCCCAACCCGGGCTCGCGGACATTCCCACCATGACCGGAAGGGCTGGAGAACGCCTCGATCTGGTCGTCACCGGGACCAGGCCCGCAGTACCGGCCAGTCTCGAGCTCACCGCCTATCGCGTGGTCCAGGAGGCTGTGACCAACTTCCTCAAGCATGCAGGCCCGGAGGCGCACTGCCGCGTCGACATCGCCTATCGTCCCGACGCTGTCGAAATCGTCGTCACCGATGACGGCCTGGGAGCCAGAGCCGCCGATGACGGTGAGGGCAACGGCCTTCGTGGCATGCGGGAACGAGTGGTGGCGATGGGCGGCCAGGTGAGTGCTCAACCGCTGCCCACCAGGGGCTTCCAGGTGCGGGCACTTCTTCCCCTCGACATTGATCACCTGAACGTTGGTTACCTGGACAGCGCACCGCCATTCGGCAGCCGATAGCGTTGTCGTCAAACACCCAGTCTGTGTGACCCACGCTGTCTGCCCGATCGCGGGTGAGGGAACCACCGATCCCCCGGCGATGGTCGATGGGATCACCAGGCACCGGTGTTGGGACATGGGGATCCACGAGGCCGGCGAGCAGACACCTAAGGGGCACAGATGACGGACCAGATCACGGTCTTCCTCGCCGACGACCAGGCCCTGGTGCGCAGCGGCTTCCGGATGCTCATTGAGGCCGAGGCCGACATGTCGGTCGTCGGCGAAGCTTCCGACGGAGCCGAAGCCGTCGAGAAGATCGGGGACCTGGGGCCCGATGTGGTGCTCATGGACATCCGTATGCCGGTGATGGATGGCGTGGAAGCCACCCGGCAGGTGGTGGCACTGGCTGTGAACACCCGGGTTCTGGTGCTGACCACCTTCGACCTGGATGAGTATGTCTTCGCCGCCCTCAAGGCCGGAGCAGCAGGCTTCATGCTCAAGGACGCCCGGCCCGCCGATCTGCTCAATGCCATCCGCACGGTGGCAGCCGGCGATTCCGTGGTGGCACCCAGTGCAACAAGGCGCTTGCTCGATCATGTGGTGCCCTCGCTACCCGACCACCCGGGCGCGATCGACGAGCGCCTCGATGTGCTCACCGAGCGTGAGCGGGAGGTCCTCGCCGAAGTGGCGCACGGAGCCACCAATTCAGAGATCGCCGCTCACCTGTTCATGGCGGAAGGCACGGTGAAGACCCACATCGGCCGGCTGCTGAACAAGCTGCATGCCAGAGATCGGGTGGGACTGGTGCTGATCGCCTACGAGACCGGGATCGTGCACCCCTGAATTCCGATTCGTTCCCCTCATGGCGGGACATCTTCGTAGATCCGCTTTATCGGATGCACTGATGATAAAAATCCGCAAATACGTTTCAGACGTGAATTCGGTTGGGGTCACGGCGAGCCGGTCGCCCGGAACACAGCCACCGGACCCGCTGAGACCATCGGTGCGGCACTGAGAAAGCCTTCACCAACTGATAACAAACTCTTCAGGTTTCTCTCATGTTCGTGTATTCTTTTACCCAAGGTTGAGCGCTAGAGAACCGGTCCCACAGGCCTTCGACGATGCAGTTCACGGGGTTGGCGATCAGTGGTCTCAGCTTCCGCACAGGCGCGGTCCATAGACGCCCAGGGGGCTGTTGGGGGTGACCAGCAGCCCCCTGGTGCCTGTTCTGGCACTTTCAGAATTTTCCTGTCCCTGATCAATTGGTCACTGATCAATTGGTCAGCGACCGTCTTTCCCGTCGGGGATTGTGTTGCTGGTCGGTAAAGCCAGGGGCTCTGCTCGCAATCGCTGTCGCCGTTGACCCAGCTCAGTTCGTGAGCGCCTGTATGTCCCCGTTGGGAGTTCCCCACTACAAATTCTTGCCCTCGAGGGTGCGCTGCAGGAATTCGGCGAGATCACCCGTCTCCCCATCCCTGCCTCCCCTGCCCACCTGGAGCCCGGGTTGGGAAGGCTCCAGGTGCACACCTCGCCATCGGGCTCGCAGGCCACCGGGCGCCGTGAGCAGGTAGTAGCCACCGTCCTCGCCGACGGCGATCGTGTGGCTGCGCTTGATGTACCAGCCGGTGCGATCGGTCTTCGCCGTCCCCCCGGATATGAGTTGCGCGACCAGGGGAACCGCGTCGAGGCCTGCGCGACGGGCACTGGCGACGAACTCGTCGATGAGCTTCTGCGCCTCGGCGGCCTCGCGACGAGCAGCCCTCTGCTGGATCTTCGCCTGGGTGCGCGCCATTTCGGCTCTGTCATTGCGCGGGCCGTGCGTTGGATCGGCTGCCGGGCCTGTCATGGTCAGACCCTATCCGAGCCCAAGTTGGCAGGATAGGCTGCGCTGGCCCCTTCGGCGTATGCCGTGTCGGGGGCGCGAGTACCCAGAAGGTCGTGCGCGACCGATGAGCAACCCGAGGGGGTTCTGTGGAATTCACCCGCCGTCTGAGCAGGCTGTGGCGCCACCGCGACTTTCGCCTCCTTACTCTGGTGCGCTGTTTCGGGCAGTCCGGCGATGGCACGGCCCAGGTGGGTATGGCCTCCTATCTGCTGTTCAGCCCGCAGTCCCAGACCAGCGCATGGGCGGTGGCAGGGGTGCTGGCGCTGACGACGCTGCCCTATTCGCTGATCGGGCCTTTCCTGGCAGTCTTCCTGGATCGCTTCTCGCGGCAGCGCATCTCGATCCTCGTGGATTCGGTGCGGATCCTGTGCTCCCTGGTGCTGGTGCTGCTCATCGGCGGCCACCACACCAGCGGCGCGAGCCAGGTGGTGCTCACCTTCATGCTGCTGATCATGCTGAGCCTCAACCGCTTCACCCTGGCGGGGCTGCAAGCGGGCCTGGCGCGCACCGTCAGCGACGACGAATATCTGGACGCGAATTCGATCATGCCGATGATCGGCCCGCTGGGACTCATCGTCGGCGGTGGATCGGCGGGCGCAATCAGGCTGCTGGTGGGTGGCCGGGCCGGAGTGGACACGGCGAATGCACTGATCTTCGTGCTGGCCGCAGTGCTGTTCTGCTGCTCCGCACTGACGTGCACGAGAATCCCCAGAACGGCCCTGGGACCGGCGCCCGGAGAGCACCACAAAACGATGACAGAGGTGGCGAATGGCCTTGTCATGGCGTTGCGTCACCTCGCCTCGCGAAGGCCTGCCTGGCTGGCGCTGTCGGTGCAATCGGTGGTGCGGATCGGCTACGGCATGCTCATGGCGATGGTGATCGTGGTCTACCGCCACTACCTCACCCCGTCCGGAAATCTCACCGCCGCGCTGGCCGGGATCGGCCTGTGGTTCCTGGTCAGCGGCATCGGCTTCGCGTTGAGCGGCATCGTCGCTGCTCCGCTCGGCCACCGTCTCGGGGTGCGCCATTGCATCATCGTGCTGCTGGTGGTGATGGCGCTGAGCCAGGCGATACCCGGCTCGATCTTCTGGGTGCCCACCCTGGTGCTGAACGGTTTCGTGATGGGTCTGATCGGCCAGTCGGTGAAGATCCAGGTGGACACCGTGGTGGTGGCCCACATCGACGATGCGTACAAGGGCCGGGTGTTCACGATCTACGACGCGATCTACAACCTCAGCACCGTGCTCGGCGCCGTCATCGCGGCGCTGCTGCTACCAGCCAATGGCGTGAGTGTGCCGGTGACGGCGGGCTTCGGAGCGGTCTACCTGCTCGCGGCGGTGGGCTTCGCCGCAGGCTCGCGCGCGCTGGGAAATGCCGTCTTCGACCTGGGGACCAGAGCAAATCCCCGCAGAGCGGATTCACACGGGACGCAGGCTGGGTGATCCCATGATCAGGCCAGCCGGGCGCGTTCCTGTCCCTCCATCACCTCCTGCAACAGGCGGACGGTGTCGTCCATGAGGTCCACGCCGAGGAGCCTGGCCTGCCGGGTGATGTACAGCACGAGTCGCTCCACTTCCTGACGGTTCCCGTCGAGGTGCTCGGTGCGGAGCCGCAGGCACAGCAGCAATTCGTCGTCCGGTGAGGCGGCAAGTGCTCTTTCGATCGCCCATCGGGCATGGTCAAGATCTCGGCGTGCCAGGCAGTGTTCCGCGAGAGTGGCGCCGATATCGCGGATGATGCACACCATGTCTTCGCGCAAGTCCTCCGCCCAGCGCCACTCGCCAGGCGCTGCATCGGCCAGCGGTGCGCCTCGCAGCAGGGACAGCGCTGCATGCAGCGTCTGATCGCTTGCCCGGTTCACTCCACCGGCAACCAGGACCTGGAGTTGCTCCCAGTCCGAGCTGACGGCGGGGTGCAGGGCGATGCGTCCGCTGTAGGCATCGGGCAGATAGGGCTCGCCGTCTGGATCCTGCCCCAGCCATGCCCGCAGCCGCGACATGTTGGACCGGCGTGTGGTGTCGGCGACGAGCAGATCGCGGGTCATCTGGGCGGCGCTGGACCCCGGGTGGACAAGAATCCAGGCGCAGTACTCCTCGCACTGCTTCACGGCACGGCTCGGACGCGGGCCGTTCGCGTTGGCCAATTCAATGGTGCCGAGCAGGCGCAGGAAGGGAGCCGGTGAGGGTGGTGAATCAGGCACGGGGAACTCCTCACTGGTCAGTGGGGCGGGCAGCGAAGGCAAAGATGCGAGTGGAGGTGGTACGTCATCGGAGGCCCACCACCAGGCGGTTTCGTGATCGTTCTGGGCCGCGAGTTCGAAGAGTTCTTCGAGAGCGCGACGTGCTGGGGGCATCACCATCTCCGGACGGAAGTCGATCCCCGCTGTGGAACCGGACTCCTCGTCCACGACGATGAGCGCGTCCTCCGGGTTGGACACGCGGCAGACGACACTGATGTTGAGCCGTTCGAGAAGCCGGGCATCGGCTGAGCAGGGCTCGTCCGACAGGAAAACGGCTGGCGCCCAACTGCCAATCCGGGCATTGGCAGGCGCTCCGATGTCCTGCTCTGGTGCCGGTGATGCCTTGAGCAGTCCCACCAAATCAGCGCCGCCTGTGATTCCAGTGACATCCGTCGCGCCGATCAGGCCGTCCGAGAATGCGGGGTTCAAGCCGGTTTGCGTCTGCAACCATTCGCTGCGCTGCACGACCAGCCGTTCAAGATCACTCACCAGGCTGGTGGCGTTGTCGGCGATGTGCAGATCGGGATCGTCCAGGGAGTGCATCCACGCCAGACTCGGGGCGAGGTGCACCGATGCAGCTGTTTCCGGCTGAGCCCTGAGCTGCACTGCGATGGAGGCCAACAGACCGGTGACCACTTCCTCGTCGCGGCTGTGCACGGTGAACAGCCCGCCTGGGCCCAGGTCGAGAGTCACCGGACCTGCATCGCCTGTGCCCAACTGGACCTCGTGGCGGCAGTGGCCGTCATCGCCTGCTGGTTCGGCGGTGGGCGATGAACCCTCGCCGGATGCCGGTGGAAGCCGCCCAGCGGGAATCCGTTCGGTGCAGTTCTGCTCGGGGAAGGTCTGCTCGGTGGTGGCTGAGCTGCCCGGAGAGCCTGCGCGGCTGGGCCGTGCAGTGGCAGTCATCGCCGACAGTGCAGCCCGGCTGGCAGGTGCGGGTCTGCGGGGCATTCTCCCGGCTGGACGCTCATTGCGCTGCCAGCGCCGACGCACCATGAGGGCCACCACAAGTGCAGAGGCGACGAGGGCCCCCATCGGGCCGATGAGCGATCTCACGTGTCCTGCCACGTCCTCGTCGGAGGTGAGAACGCCTTCGTCTGCTGGGCTGCCCTCTTGGTGATCTGGGTCATTCGGTCCTGGATCTTCTGGACCCTGGCCCTGTTCGACCGGATCCATCCCGGCATGGCCCTGCTGGGTGCCACCCGACTCCATCTGCTCGTCCTGGTTGTGGTCCTGCTGGCCCAGTTCTGCTCTGTCTGGCTCTTGCCCGTTCCGTTCCACGTTCTGATCGTCCTGGTCCAGATCTGGCTGGCCCTCTTCTTCCTCATCAGTCTCTGTGGCTGCTTCGTCGGTGATCCCTTGGCCAGAGCCAGAAACCTCCTTGTCCTGGTCATCGGCACCGGGCGCGCCGCTGGGAAGCCTGAGGACCTGTCCTGGCGAGATGAGGTCCGGATCGGCGAGTGAATCGGCATTGGCCTCGTGCAATTCCTGCCATCGGGTGGCATCACCCAGATGCTGCTGCGACAAGGCCCACAAGGTGTCGCCCCGCTGCACCGTCACCTCTTGGAGCCGCGGAGAGCCCGCATTCAACAGTCGTGCCGACCCTGGGACATGGGAGCCTTCCGTGTCGACGCCCGCGTCCAGCGGACCCGACCTGGCCGGGACGCCGCCAAGATGGGCGGAATCGCTTGCCGGAGCATCATCGGGAACAGAGGGGAGACTGTCTGGTCCCGATACTGTACCGACATCGGATGTGGCGCCTGATGTCTCGGACGCGACCGAGACATCCGAAGGATCAGCTCGTGTGCCATCGGGTATGGCCAGCAGATTGCCCGGCTCGAGTTGCTCCAGTGGTGACAGCACCGTGGTCTGGTTGGCAGCCACAATGGTTCGCCACTGACTGCCGTCCTCGTAGTAGCGCTCGGCAAGGCTCCACAGATCGTCTCCCTGGCGCACCGTGTGCCATCGGATGGTCTCTTCGCCCGTGACGTCGTGAACAGCCTTTCCCACGACGGTGGCCTGCCCGGATTCCGCAGACATGGTGAGCGCTGGAGCGGCCACCACCTGGTTGTTGCCGGTGCTCAGCTCGCCTGGCTGCCCGGGAGTGAAAACCAACCCGGCGAGAGAGGTGACCAGCACCGCTGCTGCGGGCTGGAAGAGTCCCCCGGCAGGAGGGCGCCACCGGATTCGTCCCTTGCTGACCGAGCTCACGACCTCGCCCGCGACGGAGGCGGTCATCAGCAACCAGGCTCCCCATCCGACGCAGCTGAACAGCACGAGGAGAACCGTTCCGCTGCCGGATGGATCCGTCAGGGAGCTGAACCGCAGCTGCGGCAGCAGATCCAGGCGTCCCCAGTGCACGAGCGCCCATGCACCACCCGGCAGGAGCGCCAGGAGCAGCAGCAGGGAACCGATCGGGGCAAGAGTGCGCTTCATGGCCGACGCTCCCTGAATGTGTCCAACCGGGAAGTGGCATGGCCTTCGGCCTTGATGAAGCCGGGAACCGCCACGATCAGGTCGGACAGTGCCACCTGGCAGGTCACGTCGACGCGTGTGTGCGCCTCTGTTCCCGCCGGTGTGGAAAACCCGGAACTGTCGACGACCACTGCGGGTGCTGTACACGCGCTGGAAACCGCCTGCAGATCGGCATTGACGACTTCGCGTGCGGATGCCTGCGCAGCGGTTCCGCTGGTAGCCAGGCTCGCCGCCCGGGCGCCGGCCGCTGCTGCATCCTGCACCTGCGCCCGGACCGACCAGATGCGCCAGCCCGCGGTCATGAGGGCAATCAGGAGCACCATGCCTGGCACGACGACGACCAGCTCCATGGTGACCGCGCCGCGATCATCGCGAGGCCGGCGAAGAAGGGGCCGGCGAAGAATCGGTGTCTGTGGAGGAGGGCTCGGGGCCAACTCGAGGTTCACTGTCATCTCCCTTCAGGGCAGTGTCGGTTGTTCTTCCTCCGGGGGAGTCATCGCTCCCGTGGTCGGGAGGCAGTCGCCGAGACCTCGGTCAGCCCGAGATCCAGCGCAAGGGGAACGCGCGCCCGCACGGTTACCGAGATGGCATCCGCACCGACGGCATTGGTCGTGCGCACGTCCAGCAATTCCGAAGTCATCTGCGCGACGACTTGCTCTGCCGCGCCGGGTGACACACCGTGCAGGGCCTGGGTCTCAGCCGCTGTGAGCGCAGCCTGCTGGACCACAGTGCGGGCATGCAACCACACCCCGGCCTCGATCACACCGAGCAGTGCGGCCATCACAACGGGTGCGAGAACAGCCCACTGGATGGCCTCGCTCATGCCGCGTTCAGCGCGCTGGAGTGGCCGTGTCATGACTGCTCAGCTGGGCATGTGCGAGGTGACATAGGCCCGCACGGCGACGATCACGACTCCCGCAATGACCACCGCGCCCGCGAGAAGGACCGCGTTCTCGGTGGACTGGGACAGACCGCGCTCGTCCCTGTGCGTCCGTGGTGCGCTCAGGATGCCGATGACCAGGCTTGCGAACTGGATGATCCGGTTCAGTGATGTGGGCATTGTGCTCAACTCCTCGGTGTCGTCGTACTGGATGTCGTGATGGTGCTCTGTGTCGTGACGGACGGATTCAGAAGTCCTGGGCGGGTGGTGTGCACCACCCGTCTTGGTTCAGCTCATTCCAGAAAGGCGCATCAGTGGCGGTGCGATGAAGGCGAGACCGAAGAACATCACGGGAAGCGCCATCCACAAGGTCATTCGTTCGTTGACTTCATTGGCTTCGGTGCGCTCGGTGGCCAGATGGGCATCTCTGAGCTCCTCGACTCGAGCGGCGAGCGCCTCAGTCAGTGAGGCACCCTGATCGTCGAGCTGCATGATGTCGGCGAGATCGGCGAGGACGGGCAGACGCAGCTCCGCGGCCAGTGAGCGCAGGCCCGGCCATGGTTGCTGCTGCTCCAGACTCGCCTGCACCAGTACGCCCCGCACGCGCCGGAACACGGGGACATCGGAGACGGATGCGGCTGATTCAAGGGCCTGGGAAGCGGACCGGTTGGCCATTCGTTCCAGCATCACCAGGTCGAAGAGGCTGAGGAGTGCCTCGTCGGCGCTGAACCGTGCTCGGTTCGCGCTGCGTCGCAGCGTGGCATCGGGCCAGAACCAGCCGAGCGCAGCCAGTGCCAGGCAAGCCAGCGGCACCGGCGCGCCGAGTGGTGACCCGAGCAGGGCACTGAGTGCAGCAACGATCATGGGCGTGAGCAGGCCTGTCACAGCGAGGACCAGTTTCTCTGCCATGAAGTCGCCGATGGAGCGATCCCGCAGCTGAAGCAGCCGACGACTGCCTTCACGTATCGGCAGATGAAACCGCGCATAGGCGTTGGCACCGAGGCGTTCCAGCCAACTGTCCGCAGTGCTGACGAGCATCTCCCGGTCAGCGCCTGGTGCGGGGTGCCCGCCATCGAGGTTCACGAAGGCGTCCGCCATCCGCACCGTGCTCGGCCGCACCCCGGCCACGAGGACGACCAGCCCGGCAGCAGCCAGTGCGCCGGCCAGAATGGAGATCAGGAGGGGATCAGGCATCGTCCACCTCACTCACCGGCGCCGCCAGCAGGCCACCCTGCAGGATCCTTTCCCGGGGACGCGGACGTGCCACCCGGCGAAGCATGAGCAGAGCGCACAGATAGCCGGCGAACAGCAATGCCCCCACCAGTTGGCCTACCGGGCTGCGATAGGGCGCCATGTACTCCGGGTTCAGCACGGCGACTCCGGCCAGGACGGCGAGCGTGATGACGGTGACCTGGCGCACGACCATGCGCGGCTTCGCTCGTTCCGTCTCGACCTCCCGCAGGCTCTTCAGTCGATGCCTCGTGTGGTCGCCCAGGGCGCGCAGCGATGAGGTGATACCTGTGCCGCCGCGCCGGGCGGCCACCACCATCGCTGCGACCACGGCGTCCGCGTCGGGACTGGCGAAGTCATCGGCCAGGGCCCGCAGTGCGTGATCGAGGGGCCACCGTGCATCGAACCGGGCGATGAGTTGGCTGACCGGCCTGCGAAGCAGTGGCGCGACCTGGTGCTGCGTCGCGCGAACCGCATCGGGCAGCGACTTACCGGTGGACACCGAGCCCACCAGCAACCTCACCCATCGGTCGAATGCCTGGAGTATTTCGATATCGCGGTTGACCGGTGTGGACAACAACGCCGGGAGAACGAGAACAAGGCTGGCCACGATCACCGCGGCGAGAAGGGATCCTGAGATGACCAGGCAGAGCCCTGCGGATATCGCTGCGATTGCGGTTCGGATGCGTTGAACCCGAGTGGTCATTTTCCACCGCACGCTGAGTGTTTCCCACAACCTTGTGGAAGAATCTGTGGACAACTCGCGATCTCGTGTTCGCGCGCCTTCGGCAAGGACGAAGCCACCCAGAATCACCACGGCCACCCCCAGTGGTGCGAGGACGAGGGTCATGGTCTCGTCACCTCCTCGCCGGTGAAGGGCTCAATCTCCGCGAGGAGGTTTTCGCCGGGCTGGAAGAACTCCGATGAGCCATCACGGCCAGCCCGGTAGACCAGGTGCGTAGTGGGCCTGCCGGCCTCCATCGCCCCGGTCAATGCCCTGATCTCGCTGATATGGCGATAGCGCTTGCCACCTCGCCAGGTGTTGTCCACCAGCGCGACATGGATGAGCAGGTGGATGTTGTAGGCGATCTGCCGGTAGGCCTCGTCGAGACGAAGCACGCCACCCTCTGCAACCCTCGCAGCCAAGCGATCCATCGTGGAGGATGCAGAGTGCGAGTGCGTCGTGGTGAGCGCTCCGGCGCCGGACTGCATCGCCTGGAGCATGGCTCCTGCCTCATTGCCCCTCACCTCGCCGACGACCAGCCGGGTGAGGTTCTGCCGCAGGGCTTCCGGGATCAGGTCGGCAACGGTGTACTCACCGATCCGGCGGCCGTCGACCACTTCCCCGAGGCCGATCTTGGCCTGCAGTGCGACCATGTTGCGCCGGCGCGGCTGCAAATGGGTGAGGAGCTCGTAGTCGGTTTCCAGGGTGCCGAATCGCTCCGTGACGGGAATGGCATCCACCAAGGCCCGCAACAAGGTGGTCTTGCCCGCGCCCTGGTCACCGGAGATGACGATCGAGCGCCTCGCCCGGACGCAGGCTCGGAGCATCTCCGCCACCTCACCGGGCATCATGCCGCTGTGCGCGAGTGTCTCCAGGCTGACATCGGTGAGCAGATGCTGCCGGATGATGACCGAGGGCCGGTCTGCCAGGCCGAATCCGATGGCGTGCAGCCGGAAACGATCGCCCAGCGCAACCGTGATGGTGGGATGCGCATCGTCGAATGGCCTCGGCGGATCAGCGTTCTCACCGAGAAAACGCACCGCAGCAACCAACTCCGCGTCAGAATCGGCCACCGGATCGAGCTCCTCGCGGTGCCCGTCGCCGAACTGCGCGAGCACGCAGTCGTAGCCGTGGATCTCGATGTTCTCGGCATCGGCGATCTCGAAAACGGGCTGCATCCGTCCAAACCCGAAGATCGCGTCGGTGACGGCCTTGACATAGCGCTGCTCCACATCGAGTGTCCACAGGGCCTCGCCGCTGCGGTTCAGCTGGTCAGCGTGGTCATGAATCGCCCGCCGGATCATCGACTGGCCCATGAGCCGGCGATCTTCAGCGTCCATGGGGCGCTGGTGTTCGTGCTCCCAGGACTCCTGCTCACGGGTGATCGTCTCTGAGAGCATGGACCGCAGCTGGCTCACCACACGCCAATCCGTTGTGTCCGAAGAGTCTGTGGCGCCCTCGGAGAGGGTGCGCCGATCCGGCTCGCCATGCAGTGCCGCCCTCGATGGACCTCCACCTTCGGTCCCAGGCCCTGGAGGGTTTCCACGGCTGGAGCGGCGCAGGTCTGTGCCCTCCGGCACGTTGCCCAGTGATGCGGATCTGCCGAGCTGTGTGAACCCACGAGGGGGATCGCCAGGTCCGGGCACCCGACCCACCGGGTCAGGATCCGGGTTTCGCCACGACGGCGTGCCCTGATCGAAGGGCGCCTTGAGATCACCAAGTGCCAGGCCGAGCGCTCTTGGCGGCAGTGGATCGGACCGGCGGCCACTCATGACCAAGCCCCCGAGAGCTGGGATGCCTGCAGTCCGGGCACGACCTGGGAAGACTGGTGCGCTCGAGGAACTGCCGCACCCAGCGCAGAAGCCGCTGCCCGTGCTCCGCGCAGCAGTGGCCGTTCGGTGAAACGGCGAGGCTGCTCGCCACCTTCGCTGAGCACCGCCGAATCGTCCGGGCTCCAGGGCAGGTCGGCGAGCACGGGGAGGGCGAATTCGTGCTCTATCTCGGCATCGGAATAGGGCCTGCCCGGACCAACGACGACGAATCCGAAGCGGGGGCCCTGCAACCCGGCGACGCGCTCGCTCAACCCCGGAACATAGAGACGCACAGCCGCCAGCGACCTCAGCGAACTGCGCACGGTGAGCGCCACGACGTCAGAAATGGCAAGCAGTGAAGCGGGCGGGCCCTCAGCGCCGACACGGCCGGCATCGATGAGAATGTCCACGTCGCTCCCGGCCAAACCGGCCAGGGCCTCTGCCAGTTCGGGCCAGACAGGTTCGAAGAGAGCCGCCGCACCCGGTCTGCTGAAACCAGGCAGGAAGCGGCGAACGACGTCTCCCTGCGCCGGTGCGGCTGCTGCGTCGCGGCGCTCGGAAGCATCCGGGCTGGCTGTATCGGGCGCCGTGACATCCGTGCCTCGGCCGGCCCCTGCTCCCTGCGACGACCCTCTTCGCGAATCATCGTCCGGCACATCCTCAGCGGTGAGTGGCACGGTGCGGCTCCACAGGATGGGTGCGATGGGCAGCATCTCCCGATGTGCTTGAGCCAGATCCACCAGCCCCCGGGATGCCACCGGCGCTGCGCGGAGCCAGCCGGCCAGCACCGCCTGGGAAGGATTCCGGTCGCAGTCCACGACCAGCACGCTGCGCGGCCAGGTGAGCGCCAGTGCGAGGCAGGTGGTGGTGACTCCGGGCGAACCCACCGCCGAGCCGAGCAGAACGATGGTCATCATCCACCAGTCCTCGAGACGACGATCAGCCGTTCGGCGGCAGCCAGAGTGGCGATCTGCAGGGCAGCTGATTCCGGAACGTCGATATCGAAGGACTGACCCCCATCGGTCTTCGACGAGGGGACACTGGCCACCTCGGCGTCGACCTTCACGAGAGCCACCTGAACACTCGCATCGTCCTTCGGCCCGGGAGCGCTGGCGACGATCACCGGTGAGCCGACCTTGAGCCCACTGGGCACTCTTCCTCCCGGCAGGGAGAGCCCCACGTGAGATCGCCCGGCCGCGATATTGGGATCGCCGATGCTCTGCGGACCGAGCACGGCACCCTGCCCGAGATCGGTCAGTGCGGTCTTCCCGACAAGGCTGCTGAGCTGTTCAGCAGGCACCACCGCGGCGCCGGAGGCCGACCCTATGCTCACCGTGCCGAGATCACCGGCTGTGACGACCTGTCCCCTGGACAGCGGATGGACCACGACAAGCACCTGCCGGGCATCGGTGAGCTGCTGCAGCGCCAATGCACACCCGAGCCCGCCAAGGCAGGCACACAGCACACCCAGGACGATCAGGCGTGGGCTCCGTCGCGCACGCAAGGCAGGAACGGGGGTGCGTTGCCACTGACTGGGCGTGGCTCTCATGGTGGTCACCATCGGGGTCATCCCTTCGTCCCGGGCCAGTGGAAGGGGCCGGGACTCAGAACCATAAATGAACACTTCGACGCTCGGAAGGGCAGAAAATTCGCTGTGGACAACTCAAAGTCCTGTCCACAGACCTTGACATTCATGGCAGCAGATCGCCCTCGTCAGGCGATTATTTCCCTGATCAGCGGAAATACATGGCTGTAAGACACGCAGTTGCGGAAATATCGAGTGTCACCTGGATCCCTGAACTTTTCCACAGAATTCCCCAGGTTGGCCATTCCCATGCGCTGTCACCGCTCGTGTACCTGGCAGGCGCCAGAGCCAGTACTGCGATGTCCGCATCGCTGGCACGCCGCTACAGCCTGGATTCGGTGACCGCCACAACCACCCGCGACCGATTTCACCGGAAGTGTCCGCCACCCCCTTCGTGACTCGGATCCTACGGTCGCGTAACTTTGGTCGAGCGGCCGTACACGGCAAAGTCACGCGCACAGCCGTGGGCACCTGCGGGCCCGCAAGAACCAATCCAGCACCGCCCCCGCACAGACCCCAATCCACAAAGACTCGGCACACCAGTCACGGCGGCAGGAAGGCACACCGGCATGACCATCCCCAACACCAGCTATGACCCCAGCGCACTGAAATCGGTCTTCGAGACCCATTTCACGTGGGCCAGCGGCTTCGAACGCAATGTGCATCGCTACGCCGGGCGCACCGCGATGACCGACCTGCCGAGCGGGCGCACCTGGACCTACGAGCAGCTGGGGCGCGACTGCGGGCGCCTGGTGGCCGGGCGCGCCTCCCGCGGAATCGGCACCGGGGACGTCGTCGCCCACCAGCTGCTCAACTGCCCGGAATTCGCGATGCTCTATGTGGCGGCCCAGGGACTGCGCGCGGTGAGTTCGCCGATGAACTACCGGCTCGCCCCCGGCGAGAGCGCCTTCATGCTCGCCCAGGAGCACCCGGCGGTGTTCGTCTACGACACCTCCAGGGCGGCCGATCTGGCCAAGGCGATACAGGCATCCGGGTATCGCCCCACGCTGCTGGTGGCGGTCGGAGACGGCGAACAGCTGCCCGGTTCCATCCCTTTCGATGACTTGCTGGCCAACGATGCCCCCAGCTTCACCGCTCCGGCCGACGGCTCCATCTGGGACGAGACCAGCCGGCTGTTCACCTCCGGAACCACCGGAATGCCCAAGGCTGTGCCGCTGACAAGCCTCAACGAGGTGCTCACTGCCCACGACGTGATCATGCACTTCCCCCTCAACGAGCACGACCGCACGCTCAACATGTCCCCGTGGTTCCATCGCGGCGGCAACTACTGTGCCGGCCCGAACACCGTCTTCTACGTGGGTGGCGAGGTGGTCATCATGCCGAAGTTCGACGAGCTGGCCGTGCTGGACACCATCGAGCAGCGCAAGCTCAGCTATGTCATCGGAGCGCCCACCAACCTGGAGCGGATGGCCGACGCCCAGGAGGCACGGCCTCGCGATCTCAGCTCACTGCGCGGCGTCGTGACGATGGGCGCACCTCTGGACAAGGCTGCGGCGCTGCGTTATCAGCACGTACTCACCCCCAGAATCGCGAATGGCTACGGCACCACCGAGAGCTTCTGGAACACCTTCCTGCGTCCCTTCGACCTGCCGGCCGGCTCAGGCACAGCCGGGCACGCCTGCATCGACGACGACGTCGCCGTGGTGAAGGTGCTGCCGGATCGGCTGGCCGAACCCGACGAGCAGGCGGCCAAGGACGGCACCGAGATCGGCGAGGTCATCATGCGCACCATCAAGGCCGGATACGCCTATCCCGGCAATCCCGAGGAGGAGGCCGCGAAGTTCCACAACGGCTGGATCTACCCCGGGGACCTGGCCACCTGGGACGACACCGAGACCGTCACCATCGTGGGCCGCAAGGACGACATGATCATCTCCGGTGGTGAGAACGTGCACCCGGTGCAGGTGGAGGAGGCGCTGTGTGCGCACCCGGATGTCGCGGAGTGCCTGGTCACCAGCCTTCCGGACGAGGAATGGGGCCAGTTGGTGGTGGCCTATCTCGTGCCCCGGAAGGGCTGCCTGGAAGATCACGCCGCAGCCGCCAAGCAGCTGGATTCCTTCTGCCGGGCCGATCCGAATCTGGCCAACTACAAGCGCCCCCGTCGCTATGCCTTCGTCGATGAGCTGCCGATGACCGCCACCGGTAAGAAGCAGCACTTCGTGCTCAAGCAGCAGGCGCCGGCCGACGCCGAGAAGGGGCTCTTCGTGCGGCCTTGAGGCCGTCGAAGCAATCCCCTCTGCGCAGCGTCAGGCGTAGTCAGCTGGAAGTTCCACGTGGAACATTGCAGCCCTGGCGCGTTTCAGCCCTGGCGGCGCACCGTGAACTCGTCGGCCCGATGTGCCGTGTCACAGAACTCCACTCTGCGTGCACGCCGGTGGTAAGTGGTGCGCTCGATGCGCAGCGCCGTATGGGTGGGCGCGACATTACTTCGTGCGACCCCTGGTCCACGAGCGACCCGGAGTAACCCTGGCCGGGTGCACACGAGGCCGCCATGCCACCGACGGACGCCCCGAGGAGCAGAGCACCCGCAGGCCGGGCAATGGCCCTGTGCGATGGCGGTGATCCCCTAGCCCCTATGCGACAGCACTGATCTCAAGACCTTGGGTGTCGACCACGTAGTCGAGGCCGTAGCTGTCGGTGACGCCCGCCAGCAGCCGTTCCGGCTCGACGGTCGCCGTCCACACCTTCTTCGACGATGGCAGCTCCGGCGATTCCGGCGCAGCCAACTTGGTGGCCTGTTCCAGCGAGTCGGTCCACGACCAGCGAGCCTTGTGATTCTCACCCGAGGCCCGGTACAAGGTGATGGCCTCGGCGGGCCGTTCCGCGGGGACGCCGTCCACACAGAAGCCCGCCCTGCCGAACAGGCCGCGCCAGGCGACGGGATCGGCACAGTCCTGAGGATAGGTGGCGGAGCACCACACGGGGCCTGCCAGGGTGCATGCCTCTGTCTCGAGCAGGCCGTCCCAGTCCAGATCGAACAGCAGTACCGGACCATCATCGGCCTCGATCTTGTTGAGGGCCTCATTCAACGCATCACGCCCCAGCGGCTTGCCAGCACTGCGAAGGGCCGTGAGCAGTACGTCCATGGGTGTGATGACCTCCGGGCGGTCCTCTGGATCCTTTTCCTCAGGCATGTCATCCTCTCCTGCTGCATCGAGATCAGTCAGTCGGGCACACCCGGTGATTTTGCTGCGGCCGGGCGTCACCCCAGCAAGTATTGACGCGAATCGGCGTTCTCCACCAGCCCGTCCACGCCGAGAACCCGGGCGTTCCGGTGCGATACGGTGATCGATCACACTGCCCTGGCAGCCAACCGGCCCACTCGGGCGATCTGGCGAGCGAGCACGATGATCACGGCGAGCGGAATGGCCAGCCAGAACAGATTCGGGAATACCGCGATGAAGAAGAACCCGGCGAGGTCCCCCCGGTCGAGGGCATCGCGGGTCATCGCAAGGCCACTGGCGATTTCGACACCGAAGTACAGCGTTGTTTTCCAGAAGGTCGCGACGCTAACGATGAGACCGAAGATGACACCGGCAAACCGCTTTCGCAACCTCAGCGCGATCAGCGCCCCGATGACTTCAGCGAGATTCAGACACGACTGCGCGGTACCGAAGGCATCGTAGTCGCCGTATCGACGGTCGAATCGCGCATAGAGCAGATGGCCCGGCCACAGTCCCGCCAACGGGCCGCCATCGTGGGACAGCGGCCCGAGCACCACGAACAACGCGTCATAGGCCTGGATGATCGCGGTCACCCAGAACCACACGACGATCCAGCGCGGCAGCCGGAGGTCCGCTGAAATTGATGTGGCCGTGGTCGGGGCGGTCATCTTCCGAGGATAACTGCGTCACGAAGGTCTCGCTGCTAGACGAGAGTGCTGACCTTCGGCAGCACGGGCGCCGGAACATGACGGCGGAAGGTGGCCGCCAGGCCCTGCAGGACCAACTCCGGCTCGTGAAGCACCGGAATGTGCAGATAGTGCACCACCCGGCGTGCATTACCGCCGGTGAGCACCACTGTGGCGCCTGGGCCGAGTTCAGTCAGAGCACTGGCGCCCACGCCATCCACGATCGCGGCGCTGCCATGCACGGCACCCGACACGAGGCAGCCGCGGGTGTCCTGGCCGAACAGCGGTGGACGAGACTCCAGCGACGTGTCGGGAAGCTGAGCAGTGCGCTCTGACAAGGCCTCCAGTCCCATCTGCAGGCCGGGACAGATCAGCCCACCGGCGAAGCGATGATGTCCATCCACCGCACTCATCGTGGTGGCGGTACCCAGGTCGATCACCACGAAGGGCCCCGGGCAGGCTTCGGCACCTCCCGCGCAGGCGGCAATCCGGTCGGCCCCGAGCAACCCCCGGTAGCCCGACAGGTCGATGCCGGTGTCCAGCTTCCGATCGAGGACCAGCGGTGCACGACCGGTGAACTCGGTGAGTGCGCTTGTCACAAGGGGAAGCATTGCGGGGACGACCGACGCGAGGATGGCACCCTCAAGCGGTTCGTCAGCCGATGGGCAGTTGCGCAGCAGGCGTGCCAGGAGGTGACGGACAGCACTCGGCTTTCGCAGGGACGCCGTCCGCCGGCGGGCCGTGGTCAACCCCTCGGCGTCCACGATCGCGGCAGCGGTATTGGTATTTCCGATGTTGACAGTGAAGAACATCTCATCCCCGGAGCCACGAGCTCCGACCCGCTAGGCGGATTCCTCTTGTGAGCAGGCAACATTGTGGCCGTCCACAAACACCACTCTCGGCTGCATACCGGCCGCCTCTTCTTCAGGCACCTGGGCATAGATCATAATGATGACCTTGTCGCCGGCAGACACCAGCTTCGCGCCAGCACCGTTGATGCACACCACGCCGCTACCGGCCTCACCCGGAATGGCATAGGTGACCAGCCGGGTACCGCGATCGATGTCGGCGATGTGCACCTGCTCGTACTCGTACACTCCGGCGGCGTCGAGCAGGTCCTGATCGATGGTGATGGAGCCCACATAGTTGATGTCGGCCTGGGTCACCGTGGCGCGGTGAATCTTGGCCTTGAGCATGGTCAGCTGCATGTCAGCCCCCCTCGATTCCCAGCAGGCAATTGTCGATGAGCCTGGTGTCCCCGAAGCGCACTGCCACAGCAGCGAGCGCCTGATGGCCGGACTCGATCGTATCGATCTGGTCCAGCGTATGTGCATCGACAATCTCGACGTACTCGATGTTCGCCTGCGGCTGTTCCTCGATGGTCTCGCGAACCAGCCCTCGCAGGGCGCCGGCCGAGCGCTCCCCGCCCGCGAACCGCTCAGCCGCCTGGTCGAGTGCCCGGTGCAGCACGAGTGCCGCCTTGCGCTGCTCGGCGTCCAAATAGGTGTTGCGGGAGCTGAGTGCCAGACCATCTGCCTCACGCACGATCGGGCAGACGATCATCTGCACCGGAATGAGCATGTCACGGATCATCTGGGCCACCACGACGGTCTGCTGGGCGTCCTTCTGCCCGAAGTAGACACGGTCGGGGCCCACAATGTTCAACATCTTCGCGACGACGGTTGTGACGCCCTTGAAATGGATCGGGCGCGACGCACCGCACAACACGTGGGTGAGCGGAGCCTTGACCTCCACCTCGGTGGCCGCACCTGCCGGATAGAGCTCCTCGACGCTGGGATGGAAGACGACATCGGCACCTGCGGCGGTGGCCAGCTCATGGTCGTGGTCCAGATCGCGGGGGTAACTCGAGTAGTCCTCCCCCTCGCCGAACTGAATGGGGTTGACGAAATCGCTGACGATGACGATGTCGTTGTCAGCGTGTGCTCGCTCGATCAGGGATTTGTGGCCGTCGTGCAGGAATCCCATGGTGGGCACCAGGCCGACGGACTTGTTGGCGCGATCATGATCATGCAGCCAGGCGCGTACTTCACTCACTGTCGTGAGGACAGTCATCTAAAAGCTCCTTATGTCGCCTATAAGTGTGGCTCGCCGATTCAACCTGGAAAGCACCGGGGCCGGTTCTCAGGCCAGTGCCTGCTGAACGCGCCTCACGATGACCTCGACCTCTTCCATCGGGCCGAGCCCGACGTGGCCCTCGGCGAGATAGCCGACCCGCGGCTCGATGAAATTGAAACCCACCGTGCGCAGTGTGGCGATATTGGCCTGGGTCAGGGGATTCTGGTACATCCGGGTGTTCATGGCCGGGGCGATGAGCTTCGGAATATCACCCAGCGCGAGCACCACCGTGGTGAGCATGTCATCCGCGATGCCATGGGCGAGCTTGCCGATGACATCGGCCGAAGCCGGCGCGATGAGCAGCAGGTCGGCCTTCTGGGCCAATGAGATGTGCTCCACCTCGTGGGGGCGGCGGATGTCGAACATGTCGGCGCAGACCGGGTTCTTCGACAACGTCTGAAGGGTGAGAGGGGTGATGAATTGCGCCCCGCCGCTGGTGAGGATGACGTCAACACTGTTGCCGGCCTTGGTGAGTTCGTTGGCGATGTCGGCGGCCTTGTAAGCAGCGATACTGCCGGTCACGCCGAGGATGACATTCTTCACTGCAGGTCTGCTCCTTCGCTGTGCCCTGCTCATGGTCCGCACCTGCGGTGCCCGTTGTCCAGTCCGCACCTGCGGTGCCCGTTGTCCAGTCCGCACCTGCGGTGCGGGTCACCGCCGGTCCACATTCTTCATGCGGGTAAGCACGGCCTGCGCGATCCCATCGGCAATCTGCTGCTTGGTTTCATATCTCCCGATGATTTCAGCAGTTGCCTGTGCCCCGGATCCGGGCGATGCCGACGGCTTCCACACTGTACCCGGCAGGCTCTCAGCCGCCTGGCCATCTGCCAGCATCCCCTCGGGCGCCCGCCCGTAGTCAAGCAATAGGGCCTTGTGCTGGGTTGCCGTGATGGCGGTCATGTCATTGGCCAGCACGAAGTCGCAGGAATTCTGCTGCTGCACGCGACCGGCAGCCCTGAGCAGTTCGGCCTCGGACACCCCATTGAGCAATTTGAATCCCACCAGCACGGTGCTGGGCTGCAGCGTCTTGACCAGGGAGATGAGCTTGGGCGTCTGCGCCATCAGCAGCACGAGATCGGTCAGTCCGGAGGAGAGTTTGACCTCCTCGCTGGGCGCCTGGGCGCTGCCGTTGAGCACGGCGTTCAGCTCCATGTCGCGCTGAGCCTCATCCGGGACGCCGGATGCAGCCCACCGGCCGGCCAGCTGTGCCAATCTGCCAGATATCTCGTGACGAGTGGTGACTCCCGACACCGTGTAATCGCTGACAGCCATTGAGTGGATCACCGCATCGATGGGCTCGGAGCTGAGCAGCCGGCGCATCGCCTCAGCGGTCTGGTTCACTCCGCGCACCGTGACCAGGTCGAGGCAGTCGAGCTCGGGCACGACGGCACCGCGCTCGCAGACATAGTGAATCCGCTCCACCTCTTGGCCACCAGCAGCTGCGAGGCTGGCGGCAATCAGGCTGCCCAGCTGACCCGTGGCGCTGTTCGTGATGCGGCGCACCGGGTCGATGAGCTCGGTGGTGCCACCTGCTGTGATGAGAAAGCGCATTGTCAGCTTTGAGGCGCAGCTGCAGCAACAGTGACCGTGGCGGTCACCGTGTCGGGCGGAGCGGTCACCGTGACTGCAGGATTGACAGACGTTGCAGTAACTGTGGTTCCTCGACCCGGCACCGTCACGGTCACCGTCTGTGCTTCCGCCGTCACGGTCTGTGCAGGTGGCGCCGACGTCACAGAAGGCGTTGCCGTCACCGTATTCACCGTGGTGGTGGTGTTCGTGACCGTGGCCGTGGTCGTGCTCGCCGGGGTGGCCCGATTGACCGACGACCCGAAGGCGAAGGCTCCAATCACCAGACCGATGCACAGGATCAGCAGAGCGCTGAGCACCTGAAGCAGTCGTGTCAGCACTTTGCCTGACTTGTGGCCGCCAGAACCGTCTGAATCATCATTGCCAGCGTCGTCCTGACCCCCCGGCGTGTCATATGCGACGAAATGAAGGGGCTGGCCACCGTCCTGAGCCGTGGGCGGCCGAGTTCCATCCTGACTGGACGGCTGAGGCGGAACCGGATGGGGGGTGACCACGGGCATCACCTGCGTCGGCTGCCCGAGGTCGGGATCGGAATTGCTCGGCGCATCTGACGATGATTTCGGTGCAGACGAGGGAGACACCGCCCCCATCACCTGTGTCTTGTCGGGGTCGTCCGATGGGGTCACGGCCCCCATCCCCCCAGTTTGATCGGGATTGCGCGATGGGGTCACGGCTCCCATCGCTTGAGTCTTCTCCGCGTCGGATTCCGGCGGCGGCTTCGGTGAATCCTCAGATGCCGGTGAGAGCCCCCGGCGCGCAGTGCGCCGAGGGAGGATGACAGTTTCGTCCGCGTCCGGATTTCCGGCAGCTTTCCCACCTGAGATCGGATCGTTGTTCGTCACGTCATTCTCGGACCAGTCACGCCCGTCATCGGGGTGGTTCTGGTTTTCGTTCACGCGTGGCCTCCTGTGTCAACGCTCGCCTTGTCTCGCGGTTCCAAACGTCTCGCGGCGACAGGACTCGCCTTCGTTTCACTGTGTCAGGGCTCGCCTTGGTCTCGAGGCACGCTCGCCATGCCGACCTTCCATGATGCACATCACGGCGCTGGGTACTGGACTGTCCGCATCACACCATGATCGGGCGGGCGCAGAGCCATTCTCCCGCATAAAGTGAAAATGGTGGAAATACAGAAGACCAGAGACTCTCCTACAGGCTTCGTCAGCATCTCACCAAGAGCACGCATTCTGAATTTCTGCGAGGGATTTCGGATCCCATCGCGGCTGTGGAAACCAACGACATGAAGGGCACACCAGTGAGTCATGTGTGGTTCACGGCCGATCCTCATTTCGGGCACGCGAAGGTCGCCCACATGCGGGGATTCGCCGATCCACAGGCCATGAATGGTGAGATCTGCCAGACCTGGCGACGCCAGGTGGGGCCCGACGATGCCGTCTATCTACTGGGAGACATCGCCGATTCAGATCCCCACGAAGCCCTGGCCGTGCTCGCCACCCTGCCCGGCCGCAAGCACCTGGTGGCGGGCAACCACGATGACGTGCATCCACTGCATGACACCAGATTCGCTCACGCCGACATGCACGCCTGGCTGGAGGTGTTCGAGACCATCACGACCTTCCGCCTGATGAAGATCGAGGGAGTTCCCGTGCTGCTCTCCCACTTTCCCTATGCGGCTTGGGGTGATGGCCTGTTCCGGGATGGCGCCCGGTATGACCAATTCCGGCTTCCCGATCTCGGAACCGCTCTGCTGCACGGTCATACTCATGGTGCTGAACGGGCTCATGGGCACAGTTTCCACATTGGCTGGGACGCCTGGCATGAACTCGTGCCCGAGCAGTCCGTTGCTGCCTGGCTACGCAGTGAAGAACTGCTGGAGATGTCTCCAGAAGTGGCCTAGGGAGCTCAGTGGCGCCGCCAGCCCTTCTTCATCTTGGCGTCATCCTCTGGGCCGGTGACCGAGTTGTCAGCGCCGGTGTGCGGCTTCTCTTCGCCAACCGGTGCCTGACCGGCGATGTCATCACGGGGCGCATCGCCGGGCTTCGCCTCAGCTGATCCGGCGGTGTCCGTCTTGAGGAAGTCCGGTGTCAGTTCGCTGCCGGTGGACTTCACAGGCATGGGCGCAGCCACAGCGGGATCGGTTGCTGCGGTGGGACCTGTGGCTGCTGTGGTGGCCCCCGCATTCTTACTCTGGGGGAGTTTCTGGTCAGTGGCCTTGGGCTTGCCCGCGCTCTTCGGTTTGGGAGCACTCTCGGCCTTGGCGGATGGCTTGACCGACGCCGGCCTGGACTCAGCCGCGGGAGCCTGCTTGCGCTTGGGGTCATAGGTCCAATCGCCGATGTTCAGTCCCTGGACGATCTGCGCCAGACCGAGCACCAGCAGCGCGACACCGAACGAGATCCATACTCCCTGACGGCCCCACAGCGGGGAGATGAGCACGGCAATACCCGCCAATACGCTCACCACGCCGAAGATGATCGACCACAGGGTGTCCTTGGAGCGGTCGGTCTGGGCAACGGCGAAGATTCCCTGCAGAATCCACACGATGCCGGCCACGATGCCGAGGAAGGTGGAGACATTCGAACCGTCTGTGTCCACCCCCCACAGCGCCACGATGCAGACGATCACGAGCAGCACACCGATGACTGCATAGCCGCCGCGTCGCCACCCCGCGATGCGCCTGGCGAACAGCCCGAGCGCGACGGAGATCACGCCAGCAGGAAGGGCATAGATGGCGATGTGCGCTGCTGCCAACTGAGGGCTGAGTCCCGGCCAGATGAGCAGCAGCACACCGACGACAGCTGTGATGAGACCACTGATGAAGAACACCACCCGGACGGTGTTGGTCAGAGCCACCATGCGTTCGAAGGTGTCCGGGGAACTTTTTTCGCTCATCATTTCCTCTTGTCGGCGTCACAACTGATCGAAGGCCTGCGCCCATAGTCACCTTAGGATGTCGGCCAGCCGCGCGTACGATGCCAAATCGCACTCGGGCAGGTATTTACCAGCCTTTTCCTACAGTCATAGGTTGCGTGAGAAGACTGAGCTGGTTGCTGCATGATCGGCGGCCCAACTCACGGTTGCCGGCTTTGATGTCGTGGACAGTGCGTGAGAACCGTGGGACGGCACAACGAGACGGGGGGGGGGGGGGGGGGGGGGCGCCCCCCCCCCCCCCCCCCCCCCCCCCCCCCCCCCCCCCCCGCCGAGTCACTTCTGGTCGGTGTCGTCGTCGACGATCTCGGCGTCGACGACAT
>NZ_JBDNTB010000016.1:0-46999 GCF_047719395.1 Propionibacterium sp. | reverse complement strand
GGGGGTGCGCCCGGGCCCCTGTTGTGTGGGTGGGGGCGACGGAGCTGTGCGCGGGGCCCCTCAACCACGCGGGGGGGGCCCGCCCCCCCCCCCCCCCCCACCTCTTTGTCCGGCTCAACCATGTGACGGATGGTGCACACGCCTGGCGGCCGCCGGATCCGGTTCTGCGTACCGCTGACGCAGAGGTGGCCGCAACCCGCTCAACAGCTAGAATCTTCATGCAAGAGCCCATTTGCATGGCGCATCTCCAGATGCCCGCAACGGGCTTGATGTCTGTTCGGGCCCCTGTCGCCCGGCCAGCAGATCAGGGAGAGGTACATGCCAGGCATCGTCGTTGTTGGCGCCCAGTGGGGCGACGAGGGCAAGGGCAAGGTGACCGACCAGATCGGGGAGCAGGTTGATTATTGCGTCCGGTATTCCGGCGGCAACAATGCCGGCCACACAGTGGTGGTCAACGGCGACAAGTTCGTGCTGCACCTGCTGCCGTCCGGCATCCTGAACCCGAACTGCACCACGGTGATCGGCAATGGCGTGGTCGTCGACCTGGAGGTGCTCAGCCAGGAGCTCTCCGAGTTGGATGCCCGCGATGTGCAGGTGCCGCACCCGCTGCTGTCGGCCAACGCGCACATCATCACCCCTTACCACCGGGTCCTTGACAAGGTGACCGAGCGCTTCGCCGGCAAGCGCCGGATCGGCACCACCGGCCGCGGCATCGGCCCCGCCTACTCCGACAAGGTGAATCGCATCGGTCTGCGCATGCAGGACCTGCTCGACCCGACCGGGCTGCGCGAGAAGGTCGAGGCCAGCCTCGACCAGAAGAACCAGATCCTCATCAAGATCTACAACCATCGCCCGATCGACGCCGAGCAGGTCGCCGATCAACTGCTCAGCTACGCCGATCAGTTCAAGCCCTACATCGTCGACACCGCGCGCAAGCTCAACGAGGCGCTGGACGACAACAAGGTGGTGCTCTTCGAGGGCGCCCAGGCCAACCACCTCGACGTGGACCACGGCACTTACCCCTATGTGACGAGCTCGAATCCCACCTCCGGCGGCGCTTGCACCGGTTCCGGGGTGGGCCCCACCCGCATCGACCGGGTGGTCGGCATCGCGAAGGCCTACACCACACGAGTCGGAGAGGGCCCCTTCCCGACCGAGCTGCTGGACGCTGATGGCGAGCGGCTGCGCACCGACGGCGGCGAGTTCGGCGCCACCACCGGGCGTCCGCGTCGCTGCGGCTGGTTCGACACCCTCTCGGTGGAGGAGTCCACCCAGATCAACGGTCTCACCGACATCTTCCTCACCAAGCTCGACGTGCTCACCGGCTGGGATCGCATCCCGGTGTGCACCGCCTACGACGTGGACGGGGAGCGCACCTCGGTGTGGCCGATGACCGCCGAGCAGCTGGCTGTAGCCAAGCCCGTTTACGAGTACTTGCCTGGCTGGACCGAGGACCTCTCGGCGGCCCGCAGCTTCGACGAGCTGCCCGCCACCTGCCAGGCCTATGTGCACTTCCTCGAGGAGCGGGTGCGCTGCCAGATCAGCGGCATCGGGGTGGGCCCGGGTCGCGAGCAGACGATCGTGATCAACGAGTTGGTCTGAGGCAGAGCCGTCCGCACCGAGCCACTTTGTGGATGCCCGACAGGGCTGCTGTGAAGCTCCCTGCCGGGCTGATGGCTGGCCGGGGGGAGTTCTCTGTCGTTTCGGTGTCACAAGGGACGATGGGAGGTCCGCCGCCACCGGTGCTCAACAAGACCTGGGTCGATAGACTTCAGCCGTGACTTTTCACGCTCCTGAGGGCATGACCGTTCTCGTCCTCGGCGGTGGCGGGCGCGAGAACGCTCTCGCGCTGGCCATCTCCCATGATCCCGCCGTCAATGCCGTGCATGCGGCCCCTGGGAACCCGGGCACCGCGGGCTTCGCCACCAATCATTCGGTCGACATCAACGACGGCGCAGCCGTGACGGCGCTCGCCCGCGAGATCGGTGCTCACCTTGTGGTCATCGGACCGGAAGCACCACTGGTCGGTGGGGTTGCCGACGTCGTACGCCAGGCCGGAATCGCCTGCTTTGGTCCCAGTCGCGGGGCCGCACAGCTGGAGGGTTCCAAGGCTTTCGCGAAGTCGGTGATGGCCGCCGCTGGGGTACCCACTGCGCGGTTCCGGGCGTGCAGGAGCATCGCGCAAGCTGCCGCTGCCCTTGACGAGTTCGGCGCGCCCTATGTGGTCAAGGCGGACGGGCTGGCCGCTGGTAAGGGAGTTGTCGTCACCAACGACCGCGAGGCAGCGCTCGCCCATGCCGCACAGTGCGAGCGCGTGGTCATTGAGGAGTACCTCGACGGGCCGGAGATGAGCCTGTTCGTGGTGACCGACGGAACCGCCGCCGTGCCATTGATGCCGGCTCAGGACTTCAAGCGGGTCGGCGAGGGCGACGAGGGCCCCAACACCGGTGGCATGGGATCCTATGCACCGCTGCCGTGGCTGCCCGAGGGCACCGTCGACACCGTGATGGAACAGGTTGTGCACCCGACGCTGGCACGGATGCGCACACTGGACATCCCCTTTGCGGGGCTGCTCTACGTGGGTCTGGCGCTCACCTCCGCAGGCCCTCGCGTGGTCGAGTTCAACGCCCGTTTCGGTGACCCCGAGACCGAAGTGGTGCTGCCCTTGTCGGATGGGCCGATGGGCCAGCTGCTGTACGCCGCGGCCACAGGGCACCTGGACGAGATGCCGTCCTTCGGGCGGCTCCCCGGGGCCTGCGTCTGCGTGGTGATGGCCTCGGACGGCTATCCGGGCTCGCCGAAGAAGGGCTGTCCGATCGTGCTGCCGCCCGAGCCGGAATCGGTGCACGTGATCCATGCCGGGACCGCCCTCGATGACAAGGGCCAATTGGTTTCCGCCGGTGGCCGGGTGCTGGTCGTCGTCGCCCGTGGGGACGACCTGGAACAGGCTCGGGCAAGGGCATATGCCTACATCGACGAGGTTGACTTCGCTGACGGATTCTGCCGTCGCGACATCGCATCGCCGGATCGGTTGAAGATGATTTCTGCACGGCTGGGCTGAACTGGTCGTGCAGGTGCGCTACGTGACCTGAGACGAGGCCGCAGCGTGCCAGGACCGGTGCCACCACGAAGAACTACGAGGAGAACTCTCGATGACAGTGCCCAATGTGCTCGCCACCCGCTACGCCAGTGACCAGATGAAGCACATCTGGTCACCCGAACACAAGGTCGTGCAGGAGCGAAAACTGTGGATCGCCGTGCTGGAGGCCCAGCGCGATCTGGGCGTCGACTTCGGCGGGGACGATCCTGACAAGGTCATCGAGGACTACCGCCGGGTCATCGACAATGTCGACCTGGAGTCCATCGCAGCGCGCGAGCGGATCACCCGCCACGATGTGAAGGCCCGTATCGAGGAGTTCAACGCGCTGGCCGGGCACGAGCACATCCACAAGGGCATGACCAGCCGCGACCTCACCGAGAACATCGAGCAGCTGCAGGTGCTGCACTCCTTGCAGCTGGTGCGCGTCCGTACCGTGACGGCGTTGGCCAGGCTCACCGAGCTGGCCGCGCAGTACTCCGACCAGCCGATCGCCGGACGCTCGCACAATGTGGCCGCCCAGGTGACCACGCTCGGCAAGCGCTTCGCCACCTGCGCCGACGAGCTGCTCATCGCGCACGCGCGGCTCGACGATCTCATCGGGCGCTATCCGGCGCGCGGCATCAAGGGACCGATGGGCACCGCCCAGGACATGCTCGACCTGCTCGGCGGCGACGAGTCCAGGCTTGCCGTGTTCGAGAAGCGCATCGCCACTGGGCTGGGATTCCGGCATGTGCTGCGATCCACCGGCCAGGTGTATCCGCGCAGCCTCGACTTCGACGCGCTGAGCGCGCTCGTCCAGACCGCCGCGGCGCCCTCGAATATGGCCACCTCGATCCGGCTGATGGCCGGAAACGAGCTTGTCACCGAGGGCTTCAAGCCCGGCCAGGTGGGTTCCTCTGCGATGCCGCACAAGATGAACACCCGGTCCTGCGAGCGCATCAACGGGCTCTCGGTGGTGGTGCGCGGATATCTGTCGATGATCAGCGAGCTCGCCGGCGACCAGTGGAACGAGGGGGACGTGTCCTGCTCGGTGGTGCGTCGCGTGGCGTTGCCCGACGCCTTCTTCGCCATCGACGGGCTCTTCGAGACCTTCCTCACCGTGCTCGCCGACTTCGGTGCCTTCCCCGCGATGATCCAGGCCGAGCTCGATCACTACCTGCCCTTCCTCACCACCACCAAGATCCTCATGGCGGCGGTCCGCAAGGGCGTCGGACGCGAGGATGCCCACGAGGCGATCAAGGAGAACGCGGTGGCCGTGGCCCTGGAGCTGCGCGAGACCGGCGCCAAGGTCAATCCGTTGTTCGACCGGCTGGCCGCCGATTCCCGGCTGCCGCTGTCGCGCGACGAACTCGCGCATCTTGTCAGCGCACCCCTGGAATTGACCGGTGCCGCCCGCCATCAGGTGCAGCAGGTCATCGATGCAGTGGCACCACTGGTCGAGGCTGACCCGCAGGCAGCCGCCTACCGGCCGGGCGCGTTGCTCTGAGCCCGGAGACCCCGCGGACGCCGGGCATCCGGGCTGGCACTAGTTCCGGTTGAGCCCGAATTTCCTCTTCATGGCGACATTGCCGCCATGACCGTCGTGGGCATAGCTGGTCCAGCGGCCGAGGATCCTTTCGCCACCGTCCGCCTTGCCCACGTAGAGTTCCCCTTCCTCTGCGTCGGCGATCAGGTAGATGCCCTGCACGGCGCTGAGCGCGGTCTGCCAGCGGATCCAGCGGGAGTCGACGACCATCTTCTGGAGCTGACCGTAGCTGAGCAGCACGTTGTCGTAGCCCGGGAAATCGACGATCTGCGGGTCGGCGATTTCGATGACCGGGAAGTGCGTGGCCCTTGCGCCTCGCTTCGCCCAGTTCACCGTGTCCTGCGACCACTCGATGAGCAGCCGGCCCTGCAGGGGACCGATCAGGTCTGTCGGGTGCAGGTCGAAGTAGCGTTTTTCTGCTGTCCGGCTGGCGAGTATCTCTCCCCGGTTCTCGTACACCGTGAGCAGACGACAGCGTCGGCCGGACTCGGCCATGAAGATCAGCCACCAGCGAGGAGGCTTTGCGGGGATCTTGCTGCCGTGGACTCTCTGTTCCCGGGTGGGAATTGGGGCAGTACAGCCATCCGGTTCGCGTCAGGACAACTCGGGGGAGAAGTGTGCCCGATGACCTTGCGGTCCCGATCCGGCTGGCTCGCGTAGTCTGTGGCCGTGGTCGACGCACAGTACGCATCCCTGGGACTTCCGCTCATCAATGCCGGGAAGGTGCGCGAGATGTATGCGCTGCCCGACGACGACTCGAAGCTTCTCATGGTGGCCACCGACAACATCTCGGCCTTCGACCACGTGCTCGACTCGACGATTCCTGAGAAGGGCATCGTGCTCACCCAGCTGTCGTTGTGGTGGTTCGACAGGCTCGCCGGCATCGTTGAGAACCATGTCGTCGGCACCGAAGTTCCCGAAGCCGTGCGGGGCCGCGCGATCATCGCGGAGAAACTGGACATGCTCCCGGTCGAATGCGTGGCGCGTGGCTACCTCACAGGTTCGGGATGGGTCGAATACCAGGAGTCCGGCACGATCTGCGGCATCCCGCTGCCCGAGGGCCTGCACGACGGCTCACAGCTGCCCGAGCCGATCTTCACCCCGGCCACGAAGGCGCCGATGGGCGAGCACGACGAGAACGTGTCCTTCGAGACCATGTGCGAAACGACCGGCAAGCACGACGGCATCACCATCCGAGACCTCACGCTGCGCATCTATGCCGACGCGGAGCGGATCGCCCGCCGGCGCGGCATCGTGCTCGCCGACACCAAGTTCGAGTTCGGCAAGCGCGCCGACGGCACGGTGGTGCTGGCCGACGAGGTGCTCACCCCCGATTCCTCGCGCTTCTGGGACGCCAAGGCCTACGGCGAGGGCCGTCTGGAGAGCTTCGACAAGCAGTACTTGCGCAACTGGCTGCTCAACGACTCCGGCTGGGACCGAGCCTCGGGCGAGCGTCCCCCAGCGCTTCCACCGGAGATCGTGGACGCCACTCGCGCCCGATACCTGGAAGCCTTCGAGAAGATCACCGGGGCAACCCTCACGATCTGAGGGGAGGCAGCCAGCTCCGGTCCGGTGGCATGGGATGGGTGTGAACGCGCGAAAGCTGCGCCCTGCGAACAGCAGTTCTGCTCTGCACCAGCTGGCGGTATGGCTTGGGTCGTGCCGGCCCGATCGCGGGCACGAGCCCGGTTGTGCATGGCGCTCAGTATCACAGTGATCGGCGGTGTCAGAGCCCGCTGGGCCCATCTGAATGTGTGAGGAAGTCCCTATTGTTGGGCCCGTGAGCAGCAGCGAAACACCGGACGATCCACCTGAAGAAGGCCATGGCAAGGGGCCTCACCCTGAGCCTGCGGAGCGGGCAGAGTCCCGGATCCGCACCTTCACGCTGGTGGCCATGTGCCTCGCCCAGTTCATGATCATGCTCGACGTGACGATCGTGAACATCGCCCTGCCCTCGATGCAGCGCGAGCTGCACCTCGACAACAGCGGTTTGGAATGGATCATCTCCGCCTATGCGCTGAGCCTTGCCGCGCTCATCCCCTTCGGCGGTGCACTGGGTGACCGCTATGGCCGCAAGCGATGGTTTCTCATCGGCCTGGTGGTCTTCACCATCGGTTCCATCGGCTGCGCACTGTCCACCAGTTCCACCGCGCTGGTGCTGTGCCGGGCTGTGCAAGGCCTCGGTGGCGCGCTCATGGTCACGCTGACCCTGTCCATCGTCACGCTGGCGTTTCCTCCCACCCGGCGCGCCAAGGCCATTGGCGTCTGGGGCTCACTCGGCGGGTTGGGCTTCGGCATGGGGCCGCTGGCCGGCGGCCTGCTGCTCTCGCGCTTCAGCTGGGAGGCCGTGTTCTGGGTGAACGTGCCGATAGGCCTGGTGACGCTGTACTTCACGCTCCGCTTCGTCAGGGAGTCGCCGCGGGTCTTCGAGGGGTCCCTCGATGTGCCAGGCCTGGTGCTGACCGGGCTCGGCCTTGTGGGTATCGCCTACGGCCTCATCACTGCGTCCTCGCACTCGTGGACCTACCCTGTCGTGCTTCCCTCGCTGATCGTCGGAATACTCCTGCTTTTCGTCTTCGTGCGCTGGGAACGAGTCGCGCCATCCCCGATGATGCCGCTGGGACTGTTCAGATCACTGGGCTTCGTCACCGGCATCTTCGCCTATTTCTTCAACTTCCTGGCGCTCACCGGCGGCATGTTCTACATGACGCTGATGTATCAGAACGTCAAGGGCTGGGCCGTGCTGCCCACCGGTCTCACCTGGCTGTTCATGAACATCCCCTTCGTGGTCAGCGCGCAGTACGCCGATTGGCTGAACCGGCGTCTGCCCGCAGCCGGGATCATCACCATCGGCGCGGTCATCGAGGCGCTGGGCACGTTGCTGCTCAGCATGGTCACCGCCGGCACGCCGCTTCCCCTCACTTTGGCGGGTTTCTTCTGCCTTGGCCTGGGGCCCGGCATCATGATCCCCACTGCCACCCATCTGGCCATGTCGGATGCTCCTGCCGCCTTCGCGGGTTCGGCGTCCAGTGTGCTCAATGCCAGCCGGCAGATCGGCTCGTCGGTGGGCCTGGCCGTGCTCGGAGCCATCGGAGCGTTGGTGACCGGTCGGCACTGGGCCAGTACCGTGGGCGGCATGCCTGACGAGGTGCAGGCCGAGGCAAGTTCGCTGCTGCCCTCGGTGGTGGGCGGACGCATCTCGAACGTGGGGTCGGTCCTTGGTGATTCCGCACGCGGCGCCGCGGTGGATGCCTTCACCGCCGGCTCGCACGTGGCACTGCTGGTCGCCACCGCCTGCATGGTGGTCTGCACGCTCATTGCGCTGCACGCCCTGCGCCGCCGGAGGGTCTGAGGGTTCCGGGCCCGGATCCATTCCGCACCGAAAACGCTTGCCTCGGTGGTGGGCTCTGCCTCGTCCCTTGCCACGTGTCGCCCGGTCAGAGCGAGTTGTTGGTGCCCAGCCAAGACCAGGCGTCTTCGAGCGCCTGCACGAGTAGGGCCTCGTCGGGCCACACCGAGTGGTCGAGCCGTACGCTGATCCGCAGCTGCCCGGCGTAACTCAGCGCGGCGAAGACCAGGCAGACATTGCCGAGTGCCGGGCTGATCGGGGTGAGCGATGTGATCCGGAGCCCATCCACCGAGAGGGGTCCTGCAGGGCCGCGCAGATTCGTCACCAGCGTGGTGATCGCGTGCTGGCGCTCGAACAGCGGGCGGTACAGGCCGAGCCCGCCGAGGGCCGCCAGGCCCAGCGAGAACACCGGAGTTGCCCAGAAGCCGTGCACCAGTGCCTTGCGGCGCCTGGTCAGCTTGGCCAGCCGCGCCAGATATTGGGCGCTCGCCTCGCCCGGCTGCAGTTCCGGTACGGCAATGGCGAATGCGCCAACAGCATTGCGGGTGCCCTGCGAATCCAGGGGTGCCGGACGTGTCACTGGCACGCTCATCACCACCCTCCTCAAGTGCTCGCCCCGCGAGGCGGCGAGCTGGCGGATGGCCATGCCCACCATCGCGAGCAGCACGTCGTTCACCGTCGCACCTGCCCGGTGACCCACGTCGTGCACCTCCGCCAGCGGCAGGCCGAGAGTCACCAGGTGGAAACCCTGGCTGATGGGGGACAGCAGCGAGCTGGCCGATGCCCGGTGCGTGATCCCGGCCAGCAAACCCAGGGGCAGTCGAGGCAGGGGGAGCCGGCGGGGCGGTGCGGCTGCCGTGGAGCCGGGAGTTTCCGCCGGGGTGGGCAGCGGCGGCAACTCACCCGGTGCCACCGGATCGGTGAGCAGCCGCCCGAGCACTGGCTGGGCCACCGTCCCGTCCAGCAGCACGTGGTGCGCCAGGAAGAGCAGGTGGTCGCGCCGGGTGCCATGCAGTACCGTCACCCGCCACATCGGCCGGTCCTCGGGAAGACCCTCGGCGTAGAGCCGTTCGCAGGCCCGCAGCGCGGCAACCCCGTCCTCGGCCGCGTGCCCATCCGGCTCATGCAGATCCAGTTCGAGCACATGCTCCTCGACCGGGCAGTCCATGGTCTCCCAGCGGGCGGCCAGGGTGTTGCGCCCGCGCTGGACGAACCGGCGGCGCAGCACGGGCAGATCCACCAGCGCCGCGGCGAACCGGGCACGCAGCCGCTCGGTGTCGACCCGCCCGGCGGTTTCGGCGAGCACCCCGATGAGGCGCGGGTCGGGACCGACATCTCCGGCCAGCTCGGCGGCATCGCCGATGGTGAATCTCTCCACACTCACAGTCTGGTCCCCAACAGCCGGCCACGCAGCGCACCGCATGCTTTCGGCAGGGCCCCAGCGCCAATCCGAGTCGTTGCCGACGCGCGGTGCCCGATTCGGCATGGACAAGTGGCCAGCGGGCCATCGAGCTCCGAGAACTGCTCGGCATGGATGGCGGGACCCCCTGCCAGGGCGTCGCAGCCCCATGGACGGGAGCCCCTGACACGAGTTGACGCCGACACTTCTGACTCGCCTCCCCAGTCAACGCCGAACAGTCCTCGGTCACCGCGAACGGCCACCACCGACCGCTCCGATAAGCTGTCGCCCATGGCGCGTGTTGTAGTGGATGTCATGCCGAAGCCCGAGATCCTCGATCCCCAGGGCAAGGCCATCACCGGATCACTCATCCGGATGGGTTTCGGGGGGCTGAGCGTCCGCCAGGGCAAGCGCTTCGAGATCGAGGTGGAGGGCGGCGTCACCGACGAGCGCCTCGCCGAGATCAAGCAGGCAGCGGAGAAACTGCTTGCCAACACCGTCATCGAGAGTTTCTCCGTGCACATCGAGGAGAACTGAGGTGGCGCGAATCGGCGTCGTCACCTTCCCCGGCACCCTCGACGATCAAGACGCGCTGCGCGCCGTCAGACTGTGCGGCGCCGAGCCGGTGAGCCTGTGGCACGCCAGCGACTCGCTGGACGGCGTGGACGCCGTCATCCTGCCGGGCGGCTTCTCCTACGGCGACTATCTGCGCTGCGGTGCCATCGCCCGCTTCGCCCCCGTCATGGACGAGGTCATCGCCGCGGCCGGCAAGGGCATGCCCGTGCTCGGCATCTGCAACGGCTTCCAGGTGCTGTGCGAGTCCCACCTGCTGCCCGGTGCCCTTACCCGCAACGAGCACATGCGCTTCGTCTGTCGCGAGCAGCGTCTGCGGGTGGAGACGAACGACACCACGTGGACCTGCTCCTTCACCCGTGGGGCCGAGATCTCGATCATGGTGAAGCACGGTGAAGGCAACTACGTCTGCGACGACGAGACACTCCAGAAGCTCAACGACAACCAGCAGATCGTGTTCCGCTACGTGGGCAATCCCAATGGCTCGTGCGACGACATCGCCGGTATCACCAACGAGCGCGGCAATGTGGTCGGCCTCATGCCGCACCCCGAGCACAATGTCGATCCGCTGGTCTCCGGCTCCACCGATGGACGTCTGTTCTTCGAGTCGGTGAAGTCCTTCCTGTCCGCCCGGGTCTGAGAAACACGAACGGCCTGGGGCTTCGCAGGCTGACCACCGGGCTGGCGAGCCGGGGGAACAACCACCACGGCATTCCCACCACCAAGGCAGAGCCACCTACACGGTGGCCGTGGACACCCGCTGGTTCAGCGCTGATTTCGGTGACAGCTGGGTCATCGCATAGCAGCCGTCCAGTCCGTCGCCACGGCCCTCGGTGAGCTTCACCTGGGGGAAGCGTTCGGTGAGCAGTTTCTCGAAGTGCTTCTCGAGCACTGTGTTGCGGAAGACCTTGCCTACCACCCCGACCGTGGGGTCCGGCTTGTCCGCCTCATCGACCCTGGTGAGCCCGGAGGTCACCGAATGCACGAGCTCGGTCGCGGCATCCTGGCTGATCCGCAGCGCCGTCGCGTCAGATCCAGCGAGCGCCGAGACGATCTTGGCGTAGGAGGCGATCCGGCTGACCTTCATCTTGTCCGACTGGAGGTCCAGGTAGGCCGTTTCGATGTCGTCGAAGTCCTGCTCGATGTGCTCGCTGAGCTGGGTCGGTTCGCCACGTCCGTCGTGGGCGCGCATGACGGCATCCAGCGCGGCCCTGCCGATCCAGTAGCCCGAGCCGGCATCGCCGATGAGATATCCCCAGCCGTCGACGCGGGCCACCTTGGTGCGCCCGACCGCGAGGATGACCACGCCTGTGCCGGCGGCCACCACCACGCCGGGCTGGTCGCCAACGGTTGCCAGATAGCTCGTGGTGGAGTCGTGGGCGAGCAACACCTTGTGCACATCGGTGCCCTCGAGCAGCGTGAGCAGTTCGTTCGGGTCGGCATCATCCTTCAGCCCGGACGAACCGATGGACACCACAGGGCAGTCGACCTCGGTCTGGCGCAGCGCCTTCTTCACGTGCTCTGCGAGCTGCGGCACAGTGGGGCGGTCGTTGAACACTCCGACGTATTCGAACAGATCCACCTGCACACCGTCGACGCGTGGCTGGGCGCGGGTGCCGGTCTGGCCTGCGTCGACGCACAGCACAGGTCCACTGGAAGCACCATTGGTATCCATGGGGGCAAGAATACCGGGCGCATCTGCCGCGAAACGTCGCTCCAACGACATCCACCGCGGCAGAAACACCCGGCATCTCAGATGCAATTACTGCTGTGCCAATTCCTCGGCGTCCTCGGGAATCAGTCCGTCCAAGTGCTCGAGCACGAAGTCCGGCCGGGCAGACGGCTCGCACGTCTCCAGATCACCGAGCGTGCTGTCACCTGTCAGGACCATCGCCGTGGCCATGCCGGCCTGCTTGCCCATCGCGATGTCGGTGTGTAGGCGGTCCCCGACCATTATGACCCGGGAAGGGTCGACATTGATGCCGCGCATGGCCTCCTCGGCCATGATGGCGCTCGGCTTCCCGAAGTTCACCGAGCACTTGACACCGGTGCAAGCCTCGATGGCCGCAGTGATCGCAGCACAGTCTGGCTCACCTCGACCATTGGGGAATGGGCAGTAGCGGTCCGGATTCGTCTGGACGAGGATGGCCTTCTCGTTGTGCTGCAGCGTGTCGAAGGCAATCTGTAACTTAGCGTAGGTGAAGGTGCGGTCATAGGAGGCAATGACAATGTCGATCTCGTCGGCATTGTTACTGATCCGAAAACCCGCCTCGACCAGGGCCGAGATGAGCGGCTGCTCCGCGATCGGGAACAACACGGCATCCGGACGATGTTTCTTCAACCAACTCACGGTCGTGACGACGGTGTTCGCAATGTCGCCGAGAGGCGTGGTCAGCCCGAGCGCATCCAACTTGTCTGCATACTGCTGAGGATCCTTGGTCGGATTGTTCGACAGGAAGCGAGTGGCAAGGCCCCTCGCCCGCAGGGTGTTGATCGTGCGTTCGACTCTCGGGAGCAGATTCCTCCCGAGATAAATGGTGCCATCCTGGTCGAAGATGTAGGCATCGTAGAAGCCGCTGGGACGCCGGAGTTGAGCCGGTGCTTTGCTCACGTCCACAGACCCCCGGCCTCGAAGACCTCGCCGACGAGTGAGTCGAACCAGCCGGCCTCACGGGCAACGTCGAGGACGGTGTAGCGCGAGCGATAGTACATGGCCAGGGGGAAGGTCTCCTGGACTCGCTTCGCGTCGATGCCGATGTCCTCGGGCACCGCCGGGGCGCCGGCCTCCCGCAGCATAGACTGCAGCTCGCGTGCGGGCAGCAGCTGGGCCTCGACCTTGGTGCGTAGCTCCGGCCAGACCCCGATGAAGGTCTCGAGGCGCTTGCGCAGGCCCTCGGGATCCACGTACTTGACCTTGGTCTGCTTCACCGCGTTGTCGGCGAGCGCGCCGCTGAAGCGGTTGCGGATGTCGGTCTCCACGACGTCCCAGGGAGCCCACTTCGAAACAGCCTCGTCGACGTCGAGGGTGGTCAGGTCACGAGCCAGGAAGCGCTCATAGAAGGCGCTCATGGCCAGCGTGCCGATCGCCACCTTGAAGCCGTGCGACAGCGGCGGATCGAGCTCCACGCCGAGGTGGGACAGCTCCCAGATGTGGCTGAAGTAGTGCTCCGCACCACTGGCCGGACGAGTGCCGCGGTAGACCTGCATCGCAAGACCCGAGCGCAGCAACCCGGAGACCAAGCCCCGGTAGGCGTCGGGTTGGCCGGCCGCGAGCTCCTTGGGGTTCGACAGTGCGTCACGAACACCGCCCTGGACGAGTTCCCAGGCGAGCGGATCGATGGGATCGATGCCAATGGCATCGGAGAGTATCCAGTCGGCTCCACCGGGGATCTTGGCGGACAGGTCACCGTAGCCCGAGGCGGTCATGACCTTGGGTGCCTTGGCGGCCACGTCCAGATCGAAGACAACCGCAGCAGGTGCCGGACACGGCATGGTGGTCTTCACGCCGTTCTGGCTCATCGGGGCGCCGAAGCCGGTGTAACCGTCCATCGAGGCGGCCGTGCCGACGACGGCGTAGGGACGCTTGAGCTCGCCCGAGGCGAGCTTGGTCAGGTCGTTGAGTGTGCCGGAACCGATGGCCACCCCGCGTGCTCCGTTGGTGGTGAGAGTCTCGCGGATCGCCACGCAGTGTTCGTAGGAGGCGTAGAGGGCGGGGGTGCCCGGGAAGATCATCGGATCGAGCACAGTGACACCGGCCGTCGCGAGTTCCTTGTTGACCCGCTCGCCCGCAGCCGCCCAGGTGCGCTCGTCGGCGACGAGCATGGCTGGGGTCCCGTCGGAGAACAAGGCGTCCTTCAGGAGCTGGCCAGTGTGGGCGAGAACTCCTCGTCCCACCTCGACCATCTTTGTGTCGGAGGCTTTTGCAAGTCCCTGTTCAATTGCATCATTTGACATCGTTGATATGCCTTACTGTTCAATGGAATTGGTGAATTTTCGAATCGAGCCGTCAATCAGAGGGTCGGCTGATTCTGGTCGTGACGGACGCAAGGGCGATTCGCTCATCGACCCCGTCCGCCCAGACTTCGATCTCTGCACCACTCGGGATCCCCATGGCCAGCAGGTCGATGGGGTGCCGCAGGCTGCAGGTGCGGAGCTCGTGGCGCAGGTAGAGGCTGCTGGAGAAGCTAGCCGCCAGCGCCGCGAGCTCCTGCGCGAGCAGGGCATGTAGCCCGAGCGGGTCATTGACCACGGCCCTCTGATGGATCACGGTTCCTCAATGGAGAACTGACTGCCCACCTCGGGTGCAGGCGGATTGTCGGTGACTTCAATGTGGATGTTCCCCTCCATCTTCGGAGCCGTGGCACCGTCGAAAGCGATCGTCACGTGACCCAGCGAATTCAGGTTTCGCTTGGCCACGTCACCCACTGCTGTGATGGGGTAGGCGTTACCGTCGATGGTCAGGGTCTGGCCGGCCTTGATGTCGCCGGTCACAGGCTTGACGTCGACAATGAAGCAGAACTCCACCAACGATGCTGGAGCCTCGGGACCGAATGTCACGAACATGCGCTCGCTGAGGAAATCCTCGGCGCCAGCGCCCGCCTTGGTGACCGTGGTGTGGTAGATCTCGGACACAATGTTTCCTGCTTTCGGTTGGGGACGGAGTATTGCGTGGTTCAGCTGTACAGGCCGATGCTGGCCAGCCAGGCAACGGCCACGCGCGGAACACCGTTGATGAAGCGCGAGTAGAGCACCGACGGAACACCGACCTCGACCGTTTCGGCTTCGGCTTCGGCCAAGCCGAGGCCGACGGGGATGAAGTCACAGCCGTTCTGGGTGTTGATGGCGAACAGTGCCGGGAGTGCCAGGTGCGGCGGGATGTGCCCCTGGCCGATCTGCACGCCGATGAGAGTACCGATGATCTGACCGATGACGGCTCCCGGCCCCAGCAGCGGGGACAGCAGCGGCAGCGAGCAGATGAGGCCGAGACCCATCAGGCCCCAGCCATTGCCGGCCAGTGGGCTGAGGATCTGGGAGAACCACTTGCCGAAGCCGGAGGCGTTGATGATGCCGATGAGCATGGCCACGAAGGCCATGAACGGAATGACCGTGTTCAGCATCGTCTGCACACCGTCGCGACCGGCCTGGAAGAAGATCGACACGACGCGACCGGCGCCCAGGCCGATCTTCTCCAGGATCGTCTTCTGCCTCTTGGCAGCAATGGTCTCGGAGATCTTTTTGTCTGTACTCCAGTCGCCCTGTGCCGAGGAGGCCTCGTCGGTCTTGTCCTGGGCGACCGTGGTCGGGGCGGTGGCCGACTCGGCGCCGCCGACAGATGCCATCTGGGCCACAGCCGGAGCGGCGGATCCGTCGGCAAGGTGCACCTGTGGAGAGTCCACGGCGGAGACGTAGATGCTCTCATGGATGTATTTGGCGAGCGGTCCGGTCTTGCCGGTGGGCATCACGTTGATCGTCGGGATGCCCTTCTTCGGGTAGATGCCGCAGCGTAAGGTTCCGCCACAGTCGATCACCACAGCGAAGGTCTGGTCGTCAGGCACCGTGGTGGCGAAGCCGTTCACGGGTTCGGCGCCTGACAGCTGGGCGATCTCGTCGATGACATCGGGGCGCATTCCGCCGCCCACGATGTAGACCAGCTTGTTCTTCTCGGGAGTGGGGGTGATGGTCAATGGGCCACCGTAACCGCCAGATCCGTGTTCCACGGTGATGGTATGGAATTCAGCCATGTGTTATCAGCCCTTGAGTGTTGAGACTTTGCTCAGGGTCACGTTCTGCTGCTTACTGACCCATGCGGTGGTGAGGTCGGTGGTCCAGCCACCGAGGCAGTTCATGATCAGGCCGACGAGGAAGTATCGAATAGCCAGCGGACCGGTGTTTAGTCCGAGCGCGGTGATTCCCTGTGCGATACCGAGCCAGATGAACAACTCGGCGGGGTTGATGTGCGGGAAGATTCCGTTGCTGGTGTGGCAGAACTGTGCGGCACTCGCGTAATAGCTTGGCTTGTAGCGCTCGGGCAGGAACCGGCCGAGGCTGTGCACCATGGGATTGGCCAGCATGAACGAGCCGAGGAAGGGGAGCAAGAGATAGCGGCTGATCGGGTTTCCGGCAGCCTTGCCAGCGAATGAGTTGATGCGGTCTTCGCCGATCAACTGGATGAGTGAATTCATCGCGATGATCAGCATCAGGACGAGCGGGACGATGCTGGTCATCCAACCCATGAAGGTTGTGCCGCCTGCTTTGAACAGTCCTATGAACCATTCAGCGGCATGGACAAGGATGTCCATGTGATTTCCTTTCGAAAATACTTCTGATATTGCGGATGAGATGAAGCGGGTTTATTTCATCTCATTGGTCTGGGTGTTTCCGGCCACCGGGGTCATGCCGCCGCGACATTGCGGTGGAACAAGCCCTTGATGCGGTGGCCGATCTGATTCAGCGGCGCGGCGGGCTCAGTGGGAACTCCACCCGCGTGGACCACTGCGTAGTTCTCGCGGGCATTGGCCACCGCTTGGCGCAGCGCCTTGGTGAAGCGCTTGTCGGTGAGCGGGTTGATGTTGACGATGCTCTGGTGGTCATAGGCATCGAACTCACGGAAGCGTGCCAGCACGGTCACTCCGCTGAGCCGGGCGCCTTCGCGGATGTTGCCCTCATCGTCGAGCAGGAAGAGGACGATGGCGCCGGCGGTGAACAGCCCCTTCTTCTTCCCGATCGCAACCGGACCCAGGCGACGGAGCCTGGTGAAGTTGGCCATGAAGTTCTTCGCTTGGAAGAGGGCAGTCACGGTTTGAACTGCATAGATGACGGCGAAGCCGATGGCAATGGTCCAGAACATGGTGTCCCCTAATTGACTGACTCTTGGGAAGCGCTTTCCATCAGGTAGAAAAGCTGTTCGTAACTGGTACAGCGGGAGATCTTGTTGAGGATGGCCGGCTTGTCGGAGAGCCGGATCACCTCGTCGTAGACGCGGATGAGGATTGAGTCGTCGTAGTTCTGCTTATCCGGCACCGCCATCAGGAAGATGAGACGCAGCCCTGGCTCCTCGTCACCGCGGGGCACGAGCCCCAGTGCACAGACGAGCTCAGTGGCATCCGGGGCGACACAGTGGGGGAAGGCAACACCGTCCGCGATGATCATGCTGGAGCGCTGCTCGCGTTCGGCGAGAGCCTTTCGGAAGCTCGGGGCCACCAGGCCGCGGTCCTCAAGTTCGGAGACGAGCAGGTCCACGGCATCGGAGTAGCGGGTGTCCGCGGGCAGCGTGACGAGACGATCATCGTCGATGAATGACAACAGGGTGCTCGCCGGAGATGCGGTGGGGCGCGACAGCGCGCTGGGGGAGGTCAGGCGCATGGCGTCGAGCTTGCGGAGCAGACCTTCTTGGGCGAAGACCTCGGACAATTCGATGGACGGGGCAGTGGTGACGACATGCAGCCCCGGAGTGCTCACGACGAGGTCGTAATGGTCTAGTTCGGGGGAGTGCCCCATCGAAGGCCACAGAGTGAAGCGCGTCCCCACCGGCAGCACCTTGCTCAGTTGGAGGTGGAGCAGGTGGGCCGCGCCGGGGCCACGGTCGGTGACGATCGCGACCCGCAGGTCCTCGTGACGACGCTCCGCGAGATCCTCGAGGAAGACCTGGAAATAGGTGCTGGCGAGGGCCAGCTCGGTGTCGTCCATGACCAGACCGGTCTCTTCGGCGATGACTGCGGCAGCGATGCGGGCCATTCGGAAGGCAACTGGGAATTGTTCCTTGATCTGGTCGGTGGCGACGGCATTGTCGATGTGCAGTGAGTAGCGCATTCGATTGATCATGAATGCGACGTGGTGGGTGAATTCCTCGACCAGGTCAGAGGGATCGATCTGGACATCCATGGTCTGCCGGATCCGCTCGAACAAGTGCTCGACCAATTCGTTGGTGCCCGCTGTTGACGGCAGATCCGGAGTGGCTTCCTCGCTAGTGGGAGTGCGCATTCCTGACACCGGGACGGCGAGGAACAGGATTTCCGAATCCGGGAGCTTCTCACCGATGAAGGGCTCAATGCTTTGGGCGATCGCGAGGGCCACTTCGTGGGCATGGCCACCGGTCAGGGAATGGTACTGGACTGGCAGCTCGCCGAGCGGATGTTCGTTGAGATATCGATCGAGCATGATCGTGGTCCAGCGGTGCAGGGTTCCCTGGAGCTCATGACTGAGCTGGTAGGAGTTCAGTGCCTGCAGAATTGCACGCTCGAGTTCGGCGCCCAGCTGGTAGTGCTGATAGGCGTGCGCAAAGGCGAAGCGCAGGACCGCCATCCGGATGCCGAGTTCAGGGCCGGTCAGCTGCAGCCCGACATGGGTACGCCCCTCGATATGGACGTCGTACTCGGTCAGCCGTTTGCGCAGTCTGCTGAGGTCGGAGACCGCGGTGGTGCGTCCGACATTCATGCTGAGTGCAAACTGCTCGATCGAGATCGGCTCCTCCGAGCGCATGAGGCGGGCGAGTATGTATACCTCACGAAGATCCCTGTCGCTCAGGGTTGGCGTGTCGTTGACAATCCTGTCGCGGATCGTGAGGAAAGCGTCAGCATCGAGCACCAGGAGCCGGTACCGATCACGCTGCAGCCTTATTGATGCGGCGCTTCCCAGGGTCCGGTTGAGCTGGGCAATGTTGGTGGCGATTGTCTTGATGCTCACTCCGAAGCGCTGGGCAAGGGCCTGGGGGTCTGCGGACAAAGAGGTCTCGAGCTGAGTCAAGATGATTGCAGACCTGTTCACTTGCCCTCCCCCCATGGGATCGCGTTGATCCACGCCGATCTTCGATGAACTCTAGAGGGGGCGTCCGGTCGGGTGTAGGCATGAATAGGTCGGCCTTGGGGCGGCAGATTGCTGAGGTCCGGCCTAATGGGCGTGTCGTGCCCAATGGTGTACGGCGCCCTACTGGCCCGCGGTTCGGTGAGTGTCCACTCTGCCCGCTCCGGGGGTTTCCCAGGCGTGGAAACGAAGGGTTCGTGGCGTACATCTCACCACCTGTGTGTCGTCACGGACCTGTGGATGTTGACTGGAGGGCGGCGTCGGGCAAGCCCTGGACGCGGTTCAGTCCTCGCCGTGGAACTCGTGATAGGCGCGCAGGGACCCGCCCCAGCGGGTGGAGATCTGCGGACCGCCGTGTGCCTCGGCGGCCAGCAACCGGTGGCGCAGCTCGAGCAGGGCCGCGAGCACAATGACCAGAGCCAGCAGTGCAAGGGCCCAGCCCAGGGCCGGTCTGCCGGTCAGCTCCATCGCGACGGTCACCACGAAGATGGCCGCCGCGAAGAAGCCGATGAAGCCGACAGCCATGTCAAGTACCTCGATGGCCTTCCAGTTGAAGATCGCCCTCAGGTTGAACATCGCAATCAGCCCTTCACACCACCGGCGGTCAGGCCGGCCACGATGCGCCGCTGGAACAGCAGCACCACGATGACCAGCGGCACTGTCACGATCGTGCCGGCGGCCATCACCGCGGTGTAGGGCTCCTGGTGGGGCAGCGTGCCGGTGAACGACGCGATGGCCACTGTCACCGGTTGGGTCGAATCATTGGAGAGCTGACTGGAGATCAGGTACTCGTTCCAGGAGGAGATGAACGCCAGGATCGCCGTGGTGAAGATGGCCGGTGCGGCCAGCGGCAGCAGGATCTTGCGGAATGCCTGTGCCGGGGTGCACCCGTCAATCCGGGCGGCCTCCTCCAGATCCCATGGCATCTCTCGCAGGAACGAGACCAACGTGTACACAGTCAGCGGCAGCACGAAAGAGATCTCCGGGATGATCAGCGCCTGGTAGGTGCCCATCCAGCCGATCGTGGTGAACAGCTGGAACAGCGGGGTCAGCAGCGCCACGCCGGGGAACATCGAGGCTCCCATGATGGCTCCCATTACGATCGCCTTGCCCCGAAACTCGAAGCGGCTCAGCGCATAGGAGGCGAACACGCCCACCATGAGCGCCACCAGGGTGACGCAGACGCCAATGATGAGGCTGTTCAGCAAGGCGTGCCCCAGATGATTGCCCCAGTGGGTGGACAGAGCAGTGCTGAAATTGTCCAGTGTCACATGGGTGGGCCAGGGTGTGGTGTCGAAGGTGTAGTCGACTTTGCGAAATGCCGTGACGACCATCCAATAGAACGGCAGCAGGCACCACACCATGATGATGATGGCGCTGACCCAGGTGCGGGTGGACTGTGAACGACGCTTTCTTTCTGCCAACTTGCTCATTTCACACCTGCCTTCTGCCGTTCGTGACCCTGTGACTCGGCACGGGGATCCTTCGGGGCGAATGTGGCGGAGTGGGCCGGCCCCGAGATCAAGGGCGGCTCCTTGGGGACTTCTTCCTCCGTCAGCGGGCCTCCGGGCTTGCCCCGGCCCTTCTGCCGCCCGCGACCGAGCAGATCGGCACCGAGGAAGCGCACGAAGATGAAGGCGATGAAGAAGATGAACAGGAAGACGATCGTTGACAGCGCCGACGCGACATTGGGTCCCTGTCTCATCTGCTGCACCACGAGTATCGACCAGGTGGCTGTCGCATTGCCGCCGCCGAAGATGGCTGGCAGGTCATAGATCCTCAGCACATCGAGGATCCTGAACAGCACCGCCACGATCAGTGCCGGGCGCACCAGCGGGATGGTGATGGACCAGAAGATCCTCCACGTCGACGCGCCGTCCACCCGAGCCGCCTCATAGACGTCTTCGGAGATCAGCTGCAGCCCTGCCAGGATCAGCAGCGCCATGAAGGGCGTCGCCTTCCAGGTGTCGATGACCACGATCGCGAAGCGGGATGCCCACGCGTCGCTGGTCCACAGGATCTGCTTTCCTAGCAGAACATTGATGATTCCAGCCACGGCAAAGAGGAAGTACCACAGCTTCGCTGTGACTGCAGTGGGGATGGCCCAGGGCACCAGGATCGCCGTGCGCACCATGCCCCGGCCCTTGAAGGCCCGATTCATGATGATGGCGAACCAGAAGCCCAATACCGTCTCCAGCGGCACAGTGACCACGGTGAAGAAGAGCGTGGTGAAGGTGGATGGCCAGAACTGCGAGCCGAGTGAGCCGGGCGGGCAGGGGACGTTGCCCGATGCCGAGGAGCACTGCTGGAGCAGCCAGTGCGAGTAATTGCTTATCCCGGCGAAACCGCCGTCGGCGAAGAATCCGGTGGCAGGATCGAGGCCAGGATCCTTCTGCAGCGACATGATCACGGCGTTGACGATCGGATAGCCGATCACCACGACCAGCAGGAAAAGGGTCGGGGCAATGAGGAGCCAGGCATTGCGAACCTGGCGTCGGTGCATATCTTGCAGGCCGATCCGTTCCGGCTCACCCCTGCGGGGTGCGCCGCCAGGACGCACCCCGCCAGGTGTCTTCGCAGATGTGGACATGGTGGCCTCGTCAGCTTCCCGACGCGGCTTTAATCGCATTGCCCATGTCGGTGAGGGCCTGGTCAACGCTCTTCGAACCCTTCAGGGCGTCGGTCGAGTTGTCCTGGATCGCCTTTGTGACTGCCGGATAGTAGGGCGTCACGGGGCGGGGCATGGCGGTCTGGATCGAGGTCTTCAGGGTGGACAGGTAAGGCAGCTGCTTGTTCAGATCCGGATCGTCGTAGAGCTTCTCCATGACCGGTGCATTGGAGGCCTGGGTCACGAAGAAACGCTGAATCTCCTCGGACTCGATGAATTTCATGAAGTCCAGCGCGGTGCCCTTGTGCTTGGAGTAGGCACTCATCCCGAGGTTGTGACCACCCAGGCTCGAGACGCCCACACCATTGTTCACACCGACCACACCTGGCAGCGGTGCCACCCCGAACTTGTCCTTCACCACCGAGGAGCCATCTGTGGAGGCCAGCGAGTAGACATAGGGCCAATTGCGCATGAACATGAGCTTGCCGGCCTCGAAGGACTGGCGGCCCTGCTCCTCCTGATAGGTCAGCGCGGCCTGGGGGATGTTGCCGTCATTGAACCCGGTGACCAACCTCTGTAGACCGGCTTTCGCCTGGGGGGGTGTCCAGGGTCGGCGTCGTGCTGTTGGGGGCGATGATCGTGCCGCCATTGGTGTTGATCGCCTCGGCCACATTCACGGTCAGGCCCTCATACTGGGCGAACTGGCCTGCATAGCAGTCCATGTTGTTCTGCTTGGCGATATTGCACTCCGACATCATCTCGTCCCAGGTGCCGGGAGGAGTCGGAACAAGATCCTTGCGGTAGAACAGCAGGCCGCCATCGGAGACCATCGGTGCCGCATAGAGCGTGTTGTTGTATGTGGCGCCCTCGACGGTGGGCTTCATCAGGCCGGACGTGTCGATGGCGAACTGGTCCTTGAGGGGTTGCAGCCAGCCCTTCGCGGCGAACTCAGCGGTCCAGATCAGATCGATCGACGCCACATCGTAGTTGGGATCCTTGGCCTGGAAATGCTGCACCAGATCATCGTGCTGCTGGTCGGCATTGTCCGACTGCTCCTTGAACGTGACCTGCTCGTTCGGGTGCGCGTCGTTCCACTTCTGCAGGATGGGGCGGACGACATTGTTGTTGTCCTTGCCCTGCACATAGGTGATGGGGCCGCGGTCGGCGGCGCCGCCGGATGACCCTGAGCCAGAATTCCCCGAACAGCCCGACAACGCCAAGGCACCCACCGAAATCAGGGTCAAGCCGTGGAATCAAAATGATCGAAACCGTGATCGCATGATGCTCCTTGTGGATTCATGACCTAAGAGTTAAAACTTATGCCACGTTGCATAAGTAACTTTCGGTCTTCTCACGATATGCGCTGTCCGGGACTCCTGCAAGGGATTTTGAGAAAGCGGCGGTTCAGCGGGAAATTATGATTTCTGAAGACAATCAAAGAAATTTTTCATTTTTCTCGAAGGGTGGATGGAACCCAAAACGGGCGAAATTCGAAATTTTACTCGCCTTTCTGGATTTCGTCCACGATGTGCACATCGCTGCCATCTCTGGTTTGGTCAGGGTCAGCTCGGAGGATGTCCGGAGTGCTGAGTCAGGGTCAATCACCGGCGGCCCCCGGCTGCGCCACAATGATCTGACCGGAGCGTTCGGGCACTGACGGCACACACGGTCTATGGGGTATACGAGGATTGGCTGGACGAGGGGGACCATGAGCGCACGACACGACACCGGCGGTGGCGCCACCATCTGGGCACGCAATGGTGACCTGCTGGTGTTCGCCGTCAATGGCATGGCCACAGCGAGCTGGACGTCAAGGATCCCCGACATCAAGCAGCACCTGGGGTTCAGCCCCGGCCAGCTGAGCATTCTGCTGCTGGGCGTATCCTTCGGCTCGTTGTGCGGCCTGCCGATCGCCGGGCGCATCGCGCGGGCCATCGGCACTCGCAACACCGTGCGGCTCGGGCTGTTCCTCATGCTGCCAGGTCTGCTGATGGCCGCGGTCGCCATCACCGTGAGGGCGCCGCTGCCGGTGATGATCCTCACGATGTTCCTCACCGGGCTGGGCATCGGCATCTGGGATGTCGCCCAGAATCTGGAGGGCACCTTCATCGAGGTGGAGACCGGACACGCCATCATGCCCTGGTTCCATGCTGCGTTCAGCGGCGGAACGGTGGTCGCTGCCCTCGTCTCGGCAGGTTTGATCTGGTTGCACGTACCATTGCTCGCGCACATCGCCGGGATGGTCGTGGTCGTCGGCATCGCCGCATGGTGGGGCAGTGGGCGATACCTGCCCGATGGCATGGTGACGCGCGCCGAAACCACGGCTGGAGACCAGGTTGCCGTCGTGGCGCCGGCGGCGCGATCGGCCTGGACCGAGCCGAGGACCCTGCTCATCGGCGTCATGGTACTCGCGGCTGCGTTCACCGAGGGCGCAGCCAATGACTGGATGGCAGTGGCCTTCGTGGAGGGTCATCACCTGCCCACCGCTCTCGGCGTGGTGGCGCTGTCGGTCTTCCTGGTGTTCATGACCTGTGGTCGCATTCTCGGTACCGCCATGCTCGATCGCTATGGTCGGGTGGCGGTGCTGCGGGTGCTCTTCAGTGCTGCGGTGGTGGGCTGCCTGCTGGTGGTCCTCGGCCCGCCCTGGCTGGCCTTCGTCGGCGCCGCCATCTGGGGTGTCGGCGCGAGCCTTGGATTCCCGGTCGGCATGTCGGCTGCTGGGGATGATCCGTTGCGGACGTCCTACCGGATCTCGGTGGTGTCCACCATCGGCTACGGCGCCTTTCTGGGTGGCCCGTCGCTGCTGGGCTTCCTGGGTGACCACTTCGGAGTGCTGCACGCGCTGCTGGCTGTCGGCATCATGGCGATATTCGCGCTGATCGTGGTGCCAGCCGCAAGGCCGTTGACGACCGCGTCGGGGGAGTCGGCTGTCTCGTCGGGGTGATGTTCGGGACTCACCCGCAGTGCGTGCAGGGCCGGGCAACGTTCTCCGGGATGGCGTGACTCCGTGCAGGTCGACGGAGACGGATTCGCCGGGAGTATCGGCAGAGTGACGTCGATCCACCACTCGTTGCCTGCCGCTGCTCCCAGCAGCGGGGTCTCTGCTCCAGCAGAGCCTTCTTTCCCGAAGCCCTGGAGATCACTGCAGAAATCAAGTACCAGAAAATCGGTGTTGTCCTGGCCCGATCCACAGAGATCGAGGCACAGTCGGGTGTCGCGTCCGATCATTTGCCAGAACTTGGTCCTTGGGTGCACTTTCTTGAGGAACACCAGGTTGACTACCTCGTGCACATCAATTCCAGTGTCGGGCATGTCGACGGAAATTGCGCCATGCGGAGCCTTCTCCTCGACCGAGAAGTCGTCGATCAGCGACTGGCGTAGTCAGTGGCATGGGTGACCACCTGGGCGAATTTCCCGGCGTATTCGGGATGGGCAATGCCGAAACGCTGCCGGATGAATTCAGGGTGACGCTGGTTCTTGACGAAGATGATCGTCGTGCCAGGCCGGTCCGCGCCCGCCACTTTGCGGCCTCGGACATCAGCGTCGCCGGTCTGTACGGGCTCCTCGCGCCCGAGGCGCCGTGTGGCTTGACGCTTCGCTGGCGCAGCTGTCAGACATCCTCGTCGAACGAGGAACCGGCGAGGGTGCAAACGAACGCCGCGCCACCGCACTCGGCATCCCGGCCACCCGAGCCAGGGCGCTCGCACCCATCCAGGAACACGTGGTGATGAGCACTCCGCCATCTGCTTTGCCGCTGAGTGTCCCGACGAGGCTGCTCAGCCGACTTTGCCGAGGTCCTTGCTCGAGCCGATGGCCGGTGCGGCAGGCAGTTGCCATTGGCAGATGCGGTGAGCGCATTGAGAGCTGATCGTGCTCGTCATTGACGTCTGAAGTTTGTCGAGCGCAGCTGTGCCTGGCCCCGGCGAACAGCCGGAACCGGGCACAGTGGTCAGAACCTGGTCCAGCTCGTCAGGCGAGACCGTAGTCGAGATCGGGGTGCTCGGCCTCGATCTCCATGAGCCGGTTGTATTTGGCGACGCGCTCGCCGCGGGCAGGCGCCCCGGTCTTGATGTGGCCGCAGCCGGTGGCCACGGCGAGATCCGCGATGAATGTATCGGGGGTCTCGCCCGAGCGGTGGGACATGAACTGGCGATATCCGGCCTTCGCGCACACGTTCATGGCCTCCAGAGTCTCACTCACCGTGCCAATCTGGTTCAGCTTGATCAGCGAGGCGTTCGCGACGTGCTGCTCGATGCCCTTCTTGATGATGGCCGGATTTGTGCAGAAGATGTCATCGCCGACCAGCTCAAGTCTGTCACCGAGGGTGGCCGTGAGCTTTTCCCAACCGGCCCAGTCATTCTCCGCCAGGCCGTCCTCGAGCAACCAAACCGGGAAGTTTGCCGTGATGTCTGCATAGCGCTTGATCATGTCGTCGCTACTGATGTGCTTCCCGTTGACAAGATAGCCACCGTCAGTTTGGTGGAATTCCGAGGAGGCCGGATCCATCGCGATCGCCACGCCCCCGGGCCCCAGCACATGGCCTGCCCCGTCGATTGCCCGGACCAGGGCCTCCAGCGCCTGCTCTGGTTCGCTGAAGTCAGGCGCGAAACCTCCCTCGTCGCCCAGGCCCACAGGGTGTCCCGCGGCCTTCAGCTGGTCGCGCAAGGTGGCATAGATTTCGGCACCCGCCCGCACCGCCTCGCGCATCGAAGTGGCTCCGATTGGGCTGATCATGAACTCCTGGAAGTCCAGCGGGTTCGCCGCATGGACACCGCCATTCAGCACATTGAAACAGGGCACTGGCAGGCGCGGGGGCTGGCTGGCGATCCCCGGCAGGAACTGGAAGAGTTCCTTCCCCTCCACGGCGGCGAGCGCGCGGGTGTAGGCCATCGAGACGCCCAGAATGGCATTGGCCCCGAGGCGGGACTTGTTCGGCGTGCCGTCGAGGGCGATGAGTTCTTTGTCCAGCTCCTGGAAAGAGTCGAAAGAACGCCCGCAGAGGGTTCTGGCGATCTCACCGGTGACATTGTGCACGGCCTTCAGGACGCCGAGTCCGTGAAAACGTGCACCCTCGTGGTCACGCAGCTCAACGGCCTCACGGCTGCCCGTGGAAGCTCCGGACGGCACCATTGCCTCCGCATGGGTGCCCCCAGACAGCGACAGCCCAACCTTGATGGTCGGGCGTCCTCGGGAATCGAGGATCTCCAGGGCAGTGACTGATGAAATAGCGGGCACAGACATAACGCACTCCTCATGTTCAGCACACGGGGGAGGGCACCACAGCCTCTGCCCGTGCATTCACGGGTAGGGACTGTCAGCCAAAACGGCGGTTTGGGCTTTGAGCCCGGGCGGGTTCCATCGCCGATGTCATTCTATGCCGCTCTTCGGCGCGGATCGGCCGAAAAATGTGCCCGGCTCCGGCGAACAGCCGGAACCGGGCACAGATCACGCAACTGAAGTTGTGCAGCTCACACAGACGCAGAGGCCAGTGCAGACACCTGGACCGACGGATTCGACAGGGTGCCGATACCCTCGATCGTGATGTCGGTGCGCTGACCAGGGCTGATGGTCGCCCAGGTGGACGGCGACCCGGTGAGCAGGGCATCGCCCGGCCCCAGCGTGAGATAGCGCGTCAGGCAGACCAGCTGCTCGGTGATGTTCCAGGCCAGTCCATCTGTGTTGGCCGAGGCGACGGATTGGCCGTCCAGGCTGACGTCGATGCGCAGATGATCGGGGTCGAGATCGGTCTCGATCCACGGGCCGAGTGGGGTGTATCCGTCGCCGTTCTTCACCTGCGTCATCTTCTCGTCCAGATCAGCCTGGGTGACATTGGTGACATCATTGCCGATGCAGTAGCCCAGGATCGACTCCGGCACCTCTTCGGGAGTGAGACGGCGGCTGGTCTTGCGCATGATCACCACGAGCTCGCCCTCGATGTTGATCTGGCCCAGCGTGGGGTCCAGTTCCACCGGAGCGCCCGGCCCCACAACGCTGCGGGCCGATTTGCTGAACGCCTGCGGCGGGAGCTTACGATCCTCGGGCCCGGAATTGTGCGCCATGCCGAGCACCACGAGCGGCTGTGTGGGTGCCAGCAGCGTGGCGCCCTGCACAGGGAAGACCTCCCCGGTGCGCTCCAGCTCGAGCGCGAAGAGATCCTTCACGACCGCCCAGTTCTCACCGTCCTGAACCACCTGGCGAGGCCCTTGGGGGGTCTGGATTCGTGCCAATCTCATGCTTGCTCCTTGTTCAACAGTTGACTTCCCCGGGAGGTGCGGAGCATCAGCGACGATGCCCCGCACATCACACAGGACTCAGGAAATGATCCTTTTGGATGCTTTGATCTCGGTAGTTCCGAGGACGTCCGTGGTGACGTCGATCGGAGTGGTGTCGAGGGTCAGGCGGCTGGAGTCGTCCTCGGACAGGGGTGCCAGCTGTTCTGCTTCCTGGGCGGGCTCCTTCTCACCGGCATCGGTCAGCAGGGTGAGGTCGCGGCCCTTGGTCTCTGGAACCAGGAAGGTAGTCACAAAGGTGATGCCGCCGAGCACGAAAGCGTAGATCGCCAGCGGCCACCACGCCTTGTGCGTGATGTTGAGCAGCCAGGCGCCGAGGATCGGGGCAAGACCACCGGCCAGCACTGCGGAGATCTCACGGGCAGACGCGACACCGATGTAGCGACGCCGGTTGCCGAACAGCTCGGGCATCATCGCGCACTGCGCACCCAGCATGATGCAGACGCCGAAGCTGATGGCCACGGTGATGACCATGATGGCCAGAGCGACATTGCCCTTCGACAGCAGGTACCAGCCCGGGAAGGCGACCACCATGATGACCGCGGCGCCTGTGCGATAGACGGGCTTGCGGCCGACCCGGTCGGAGATCTTGCCAGCCAGCGGAACGGTGAAAATGCCGATGACGGAACTGATGGCGACCGCGAGCGAACCCCACGACTTGGTGACGCCCCACATGACAGCGAAGGAGACGGCCAGGGTCTGGAAGAGGTATGAACCGCCGTTCTCAGCCATCCGCAGGCCGATGCCGCGAAGCACATTGCCGCGGGAGTGCTGCATGAGGTCCTTCAGCGGGTGATCCACAACCTCGTCCTGGGCCTCCAGTGTGATGAAGGTGGGGCTCTCGCGAAGGTGGGACCTGATCCACACCGCCACGGCGATCAGAGCCACGGAGAGCAGGAAGGGCACGCGCCACACCCACGAGAAGAGCAGGTGATCGGGAACCATGGTGACAAGGGCGAACACACCGGACGCCAGCAGCGTGCCGAGGTAGATGCCGATGAAGGGAAGTGCGGCGAAGAAGCCGCGTCGTTCTGGCGGTGCATACTCGGCCATCAGCGTGGTGGAGCCGGCCTGCTCGGCGCCGGCGCCGAAGCCCTGGCACAGCCGCAGGAAGATCAACAGCACCGGAGCCCACATGCCGATCTGCTCACCTGTGGGCAGCACGCCGACGAGGGTGCTGGCGCCGCCCATCAGGGCGATGGTGATCAGCAGCACGGTCTTGCGTCCGAGCCGGTCGCCCATTGCGCCGAAGAAGAAGCCGCCGATCGGCCGGGCCAGGAACCCGACTCCGAAGGTGGCCAGGGACGCTATCAGTGCTGTTCCCTCGCCCAGGGCGGGAAAGAACAGCTTGCCGAAGATCAGCGCTGAGGCCAAGCCGTACAGCGCGAAATCGTAATATTCCAACGCGCTCCCCACCGAGCTGGCGAGGGTTGCCCGTTGCAAATTCTCGGCGTACTCGGGGTCGTCATGGCCTCGAGATGTCTCCGCCACCTCATGCGCGAAATGTGCATTCATCACTGCTCCCTTGCAGAACACGAATGAGCTCCAGCGAGTACCGGTGCCCAATGATTGCCGCTTCAATGCGGTTGTTTCGCTTCGCTGCGTTGCACCCCAGCATATCCAGCATTCTGAACGGTGTCCATAGTAATGAACGAATTGGGATGATCAATTGGAAATCTGCCGGGCCTTGCGGGGGTGTCCGGCGAGTGCACGTGCACACCGGCAGTGACAGCCGGGCGAACCCGTAGGGCGATGCCTGAGCCGTGACTGCCGTGTCTGTGGGTGGATTCCCGAGAGTGATCTGCCGGATCTGGCTCAGGGAGCCATCAGCGCATCGCGCGACATCGGATTGGTCAGCTGGCGCACAGCCTCGCGCAGCGCCTCTGCCACCCGCATCATGCGCTCCTCGGGCACCTGGAAGTCATCTGTGGAGCCGATGAAGGACACCCCGATGGCCAGGGCATTCTCACCCGGATGGCGGGCGGGCACCGGCATTGCGATTCCGTTCACGTTGGGGAAGGTTTCAGAGCGGTCCAACGAGTATCCGCGCTCCCGGGAAGCCTCGAGTTTCGCCTGGAGCTCCTCGAACGTCTTCGTCGAATGAGACGTGTAGCTGGGGAAGTCGCCGACAGCCGCATAACGTGCTTCCACATCATGGGGGTCCAGCGCCATCAGAAGGGCATTGCCCACGGCAGTGATGGAGGCGGGGAAGCGGTCACCGACACCTGCCGACAGCCTCAGCGGCGCGGCTCCTTCGTGACGCGCGAGATAGACCACGTCGGTTCCGTCGAGCACTGCCAGGTGTACCAGTTCCTCCCGCAGTGCTGGCGAGGACGAGCAGGCGCGGTAGAACTCCCGCACCTGGTCGAATCCGGTCAGATAGGCGCCACCCAGCTCCACATTGCGTCGCCCGAGCACATATCCGTATTCCCTTTTGGAAATCAGCTGGGCCTGTTCGAGCACCACGCAGATATTGAAGGCCGACGACTTGGGTGCACCGATCGCCCTGGCCAGATCGGCCAGCGAGAGCTCTGTGCCCCGCCCCTCGGCCAGGGTGGACAGGATCATCACCGCGCGGCTGACGGCAGGAGCTGGACTGGAGGTACCCGTCTGCGCTGACGGATCGGTGACAGTCATGGTGTCTTCCCTTTGTTGGGCCCCCGTGGGGTGGGGGTCAGTAGAACTCGACGGTGTTCACGACATTGCGCAGCGGCTTGCCGTCCAGGAAGCGCGTTGCGTTGTCGGCGAACAACTCTGCGATGAGCCGTTCTTCCTTGGGGCTGTTCGCCGCGGTGTGCGGGCTGACGACCACATTGGGCAGAGTCCACAGCGGGCTGTTCTGGGGCAGCGGTTCGGTGGCGAAGACGTCGAGCACAGCCTGCCCGATGCGGCCGTCCTTCAGGGCCTCGACCAGCGCGGTTTCGTCGATGACGGTGCCGCGTCCGACCGAGGTGATGGTGGCGCCGGGTTTCACGGCCGCCAGTACTTCCGCACTGACAAGGTTCTTCGTGGCATCGGTGCCGGGCAGGGTGTTGACGATGGCATCGACGCGTCCCACCACTGAGACCAGCTCGGCGGGGGAGACGATCTCGTCCACATTGGGCAGTTGCAGGTCGGTGTGCCGGCTGGTGCCGATCACCCTGGCGCCGAGGGCATGGAGTTTGGCGGCCACTTCGCGGCCGATGTGGCCCAGGCCGAGCACGAGCACCGTGCTCTCGTCCATCTCGCGCATCTCCCACCTGCCGGTCCACAGCTTGTCGCGCTGCTGAGCCTGAAGGCGGGCCAAATCCTTGAACCCGGCCAGGATGCCGAAGATGGCGAATTCTGCCAGCGGGCCGGCATGCGGGCCGGAGCCCGTGGTGAACACGACCCGGTCGAGTTCCTCGCGGGTCAGGTGTGCACCCTTGACCTGGCCGCCGCCGCCAGCCGCGGGCAGCTGGACCCAGCGCAGCTTGGGATTGTCCCGCACTGCGCGGGTGATGCCACCAGAAGCAGCATCGGGCTTGCCGAAGAGTACGTCCGCCGAGTCGAGCAGGGCCCGCAGCTCGACGTCTTGGGCTTCGGTGCGGTGAAATGCCGGGTCACCGGAAAAATCGGCTGCCCAGCGCATCGGTGCGATCAGCGAATCGTCCTTCACCACTTCGACACGGGGTTCGCGCTCCTCGATGAGCGCAACGGAGTCGTCGTGGAGGGGTGCGGCCACAGCGATTCGAAGCTTCTTGTCTTCACTCATGCATCATCACAACCTCGGGATGGGTGTCCTCGATCGACACCGGCACAGATGACTATACCGGTGTTCATTGAGGTGAATGCCGTTCTCCTGGCTGAATTATGCGGATAGTCTTGGTTCATGCCTGGTCACAGCGGACCGGAAATCGCATCCCGTGCCGCTGTCCGGGACACACACCCAACAGTCTCATCCGTGGCGACGACGCCAGCAGAAGAAGAGAGCACCATGCCAGCAGATATCAACGTGTTGTCAGAACCCCAGACGTCAACGGAGACGGTGGGCATCATCGGTCTCGGCTCCATGGGCGGGCCGATGTCGCAGCATCTGTGCAGTGCGCTGCCCGGCGGGGTGCACGTCACCGCACGTCATGCCATGGATGTCGCGCGGAAGGTGGGTGCCGCGGGCGTGTGGCACGATTCCGCCGAAGACCTTGCCAGGGCATGCTCGGTGGTCATCCTCATGGTGCCCGACATGCCCGATGTGCGCGAGGTGCTTTTCAAGGACGACGGTCTTGTCGCCGGCTTCAACGGGGCTGCCCGCGAGGCCCTCGTAGTGGTCTCCTCAACTGTGGACCCACAAGGCGTGATCGCCCTCGGCGAGGAGTTGCGGGACGCCACGCAGGGCCGCGTGCACCTGGTGGATGCCCCGGTCTCCGGTGGCGAGGAGGGCGCCAAGGAGGCGACGTTGGCAATCATGGTCGGCGGTTCGGACGAGGATGTGAGCCGAGTGATGCCGATCCTGAATTCGCTCGGCAATCCTGTGCACCTGGGGCCGCTCGGTTGCGGTGAGACTGCCAAGGCCTGCAACCAGCTGATCGTCGCCGCCACCGTGAGCGCACTGGGCGAGGCGTCGCTGCTGGCGGAGCGCAGCGGCATGGACGTGGCGGCCATGTTCACCCTGCTGCAGGGTGGATTCGCGGGCAGCCGGTTGCTCACCGTGAACAAGGATCGCCTGGTGAATCACGACCATCATCCCTCGGGGGCGGCGAAGTTCATGGTCAAGGACCTCGGCTTCGTGCAGGGCATTGCGGAGGCCACGACCACCGCCACGCCGCTGACCGATGCCCTGAGGCAGGTGTTCATCGGGCTCACCGAGGATGGCTTGGGCGACGAGAACGTCACCGTGGTGCAGCAGTACCTCGCCGGCCAAGCCCGTGATGGGCAGTGACCATGACGCAGAATGCGTGCCTGGTGACGTCCCAGAATGGACCCATGTCTGAGAACGCGGCGTGCGACATCGTGGTGATGGGGGTCTCCGGCACCGGCAAGACCACCGTCGGCTCGCGGCTGGCTGAGCGTCTGGGACTGCCCTTCGCCGAAGGCGACGACTTCCACAGTGACGAGGCGCGCCGGAAGATGGCGTCGGGTACGCCGTTGACAGATGACGACCGCTGGCCATGGTTGCGCCGACTCCGCGGCTGGATGGACATCCAGAACTCCTCGGGAGGTCACGGCTGCGTGGTCTCGTGCTCGGCTCTGAGACGGGCCTATCGCGATGTGCTGCGAGTCTCGCCCGGATCGGTGTACTTCTGCGATCTGGAAGCCGATGAGCAGACGCTGCGCTCCCGCATGACGCACCGCCCCGGCCACTACATGCCGGTTTCCCTGCTCAAGTCCCAACTGGCCACCCTGGAACCCCTGCAGGCCGGTGAACTCGGCCTGTCAGTCCCGGCGACCGGCGCACCGCAGGAGACCGTCGCCGCGTTGTATGACTGGCTGGCCGCTCATCGCGCCATCCCGCAGGAGATGCCTGAGCCGGCTCAGATCACCCCGCGGGCCTGAAGCACCGGGATGACGCAGTTCACCAGCAGCGGCGCCTGGCGCGGATCGTCGCGGCAGTTGAGCAGATCGGTCCATTCGTAGTCGGCGATCTCATTGTCCGGCGCCGGATGCCCGCTGCGCGGCCATGGGGCCGTGAAGACCGTGCAGTGGATCTCGTCGGCGTCGCCATTGGCGGCGTCGGCGGTGAAGCGGCCCAGCGGGGTGAGATCGTCCTTGTGAACCAGCAGTTGGAGCTCCTCGTGGGTCTCCCGCACGGCGCAGTCGATGGCGGATTCGCCCGGCTCGATCTTGCCGCCGGGCAGGATCACGTGATGGGTGCCGATCTTGCGCACATTGAGTACCTCGCGGCCGCGCAGGAAGGCCACAGCAGCCAACTCGAAGACTTTCACGCATTCTCCCCTCGCACGCTGAAGGTTAACTCCCGATCCGATTCCCGAAGACCGGAGCGGCGAGGCGGCGGTGCATGCCGGCACGATAGATTGTCGCCGTGGTTGACACCGTTGAGAATGCCCGCACGACCCCTGAAGTCGACCAGCCCTGGTCGGAGCTCGGGCTGAAGGCCAGTGAGTACGACCTGATCCGCGAGCTGCTGGGACGTCGTCCCACTGGCGCCGAGCTGGCGATGTATTCGGTGATGTGGTCCGAGCACTGCTCCTACAAGTCGAGCAAGCTGCACCTCAAGCGCTTCGCGGTGCTCCCGCAGACCACCCCGCGCGGGCCGCTGCTGGCCGGCATCGGCGACAACGCCGGGGCCGTGGACATCGGCCAGGGATATGCGGTCACCTTCAAGGCCGAGTCCCACAATCACCCCAGCTATGTGGAGCCCTACCAGGGCGCGGCAACCGGCGTGGGCGGCATCGTGCGCGACATCATGGCGATGGGTGCGCGCCCGATCGCATGCATGGATTCACTGCGTTTCGGCCCTCTGGACGCCCCTGACACCGCACGCGTGCTGCCCGGCATCGTCGCCGGAGTGGGTGGCTACGGCAACTGCCTCGGGCTGCCCAATATCGGCGGCGAACTCGGCTTCGACGCCAGCTATTACGGGAATCCCCTGGTCAACGCGCTGTGCGTGGGTGTCATGCGGCACGACGACCTGCACTTCGCCAAGGCCACCGGCGAGGGAAACAAGGTGATCCTGTTCGGCGCCGCGACCGGCGCGGACGGCATCGGCGGCGCCTCGGTGCTGGCCTCTGAGACTTTCGAGGCCGACGGCCCCGGCAAGCGTCCCAGCGTGCAGGTGGGCGACCCCTTCATGGAGAAGCTGCTCATCGAGTGCACCCTGGAGCTGCACCATGCCGGTGTGGTCACCGCACTGCAGGACTTCGGCGCTGCCGGCATCTCGTGCGCCACAAGCGAGCTGGCCTCGGCGGGTGACGGCGGGATGCACTGCGAGCTCGATCTGGTGCCGCTGCGCGATCCCACCATGACTCCCGAAGAGATCCTCATGAGCGAGTCGCAGGAACGCATGATGGCGGTCGTCGAGCCTGCCGATGTCGACCGCTTCATGGAGATCTGCGCCAAGTGGGAGGTGCAGGCCACCATCATCGGTGAGGTCACCGAGGACGACCGGCTGATCATCGACTGGCACGGCGAGAAGATCGTCGACGTCGACCCCGGCACCGTCGCCCAGGACTCGCCCACCTACGACCGTCCGCAGCGCCGCCCGGACTGGATCGACCGGGTGAATGCGGACCACGCCAACAACCTGCCGCGATCCAGCGAGGGCGGTTACCTGGCCGATGCGCTGCTGAAGATCGTCGGTTCCCCGAACATCGCCGACAAGGCATGGGTCACCGACCAGTATGACCGCGTGGTGCGCGGCAATTCGGTGCTCGCCCAACCCGAGGATTCCGGCATGGTCCGCATCGACGAGAAGACCGGGCTCGGCATCGCGCTGTCCACCGATGCGAACGGCCGTTACACCTTGCTGGATCCCTACAAGGGCGCGCAGCTGGCGCTGTCTGAGAGCTACCGCAATGTGGCGACCACGGGTGCCGAACCGGTGGCGATCACCGACTGCCTCAACTTCGGCTCCCCGGAGGATCCGGAGGTCATGTGGCAATTCCTCGAGGCCATCAAGGGTCTGGTGGACGGCTGCGCCGAGCTGGGTGTGCCGGTGACCGGCGGCAATGTGAGCTTCTACAACCAGACCGATGGCGCGAATATTGTCCCCACCCCGCTGGTGGGCATGCTGGGCGTGATCGACGACGTGAGCCTTCGCATTCGCCAGGGCTTCTCCGAGACCGGCGACAAGATCGTGCTGCTGGGCGTCACGAAGCAGGAGCTGGGCGGCTCGGTGTGGGAGGACGTCTTGCACGACCACCACCTCGGAGGTCTGCCGCCCTTCCCCGAACTCGCTGCCGAGAAGAAGCTCGCCACCGTGATGCAGGCGGCATCCCGCAACGAGCTGCTGGCCAGTGCCCATGACCTGTCCGAGGGCGGCCTGGCGGTGGCGCTGGTGGAGTCCTGCCTGCGCAATGCCAAGGGTGCCCGGGTGTCGCTGACCGGCTGCCTGGATGCCTGCGCCGAACTGTTCAGCGAAACCCCGGCGCGGGTGCTGGTCTCGCTCTTGCCGGACAAGCTGGATGAGTTCGTCGCACTGTGCGAGACCAATGACGTGCCTCAGGCCTGCATCGGTGAGGTCACCGAGACCGCCGACCTGGAGGTCAGTGAGTTGTTCCGCCTTCCCCTGGACACGATCAAGGACGCCTGGACCGTGCCCATCCCGGCTGCCATGGGCGAGTGAGCTAAACAGGGGACAGCACAATCGGATGGCAGGAAACTGGCAACAGAGAGGCCCACGATGAGCAGTGATCGCGATCAGGACGTCATCGACGCCGTATATGGCGTATTGCCCACAACCCTGGACGATCTACGCGATCTGGTGGCGATCCCTTCGGTGAGTTCGCAGGCCGAGCATGCCGGGGACGTCGTGCGCGTGGCCGACACCCTGGTCGGCCTGGTGAAGCTGATCGGCTGGGACGACGTGCGGGTCATCGAGGCCGGCGGCAAGCCTGCTGTGCTAGCGCACTGGCCCGCCCCCGAGGGCAAGCCCACCGTCTGCCTGTACTCCCACTACGACGTGCAGCCCACCGGCGATCGCGACCTGTGGAGCACCGAGCCCTTCGTGGCCGTCGAGCGTGATGGCCGGCTGTACGGTCGCGGAACCGCTGACGACAAGGGTGGCGTCGCGGTGCACCTGGCCGCTGTCCGGGCCTTCGGGGGCAAGCCTCCGGTGGGTGTCACCCTGCTGCTGGAGGGCGAGGAGGAGATCGGCTCGCCGTCGCTGGATGCACTGCTCAAGGCCAACCAGGACGAGCTGGAGGCAGATGCCTATGTCATTGCCGACTGCGGGAACTGGGAGGTCGGCCAGCCGGCCTTCACCACTTCGCTGCGCGGTGTCGCTGACTGCATCGTGGAGGTGCGCACTCTCACCCACCCGGTCCATTCCGGCGAGTACGGCGGTGTCGTGCCCGATGCGCTCACCGCGCTGTGCCGGCTGCTGGCCACCCTGCACGACGACAAGGGCAATGTCGCCATCGAGGGTCTGGTGTCAGGCCACGCCGCCGAGCAGCTGGACTATCCCGAGGAGCGCCTGCGGGCCGAGACCGGGCTGCTGCCCGGTGTGCAGTTCATCGGCGATGACTCGGCGGTCGACCGGATGTGGGCCAAGCCCTCGGTGAGTGTCATCGGCCTGGACACCACACCGATCAAGATCTCCTCGAATGTGCTCATCCCCGCGGCCAGGGCACGCATCAGCCTGCGGATCGCTCCCGGGGACACCACCCAGAACGCCGTGGAGAAGCTCGTCGCGCACCTGGAATCCCATGTCCCCTGGGGCGCCCGGGTGAGCTGTTCCAATGCCGAGGCCGGGGCACCCTCGATCGTCCCCTTCGAGGGCCCGATCGCCGAGCAGGCGAAACAGGCCTTCACCCGGGCATGGGGTGTCGAGCCGGTGCTCACCGGCACGGGCGGTTCGATCGGGATGATCTCCAGCTTCCAGGAGGCTTTCCCCGAGGCCACGGTGCTGTGCACCGCGGTCGCCGATCCGGATTGCCGGATGCACGGAATCGATGAGTCGCTGCACCTGGGCGACTGGCGCAAGGCCGCGGTGTCCGAGGCGCTGCTGCTCGACCGGCTCGCCCGCTGAAATCGCGCGACACGAACATCGCGCGACACGAACTGGGCAATTACGGGGAGGGCAATGGAGGAACGCCACTTCGAGAGCTATCCGGATCGTAAGGTCCGCGAGGCGATCGAGCGCGGCGATTTCGACCACAATCCACTGTCTGGCAAGCCCGTTCACCTGGGACGCCCAGGAGCGGAGAAACCCTGGATCGTCTCCCGGCTGGAACGGGAGGATCTCAGTGGCGTGCTGCCCGCACCGCTCCAGGTCAGGCGTGCCAAGGAGCACATCCAGGACGCCCTGCGCGGCGTCCACGACGAGCATCAGGCCCGCGAGATCATTGAGGCGCTCAATGCCCGGATCGTGGAATCGAATCTCGACGCCACCACCGCCCCGCGCATCATCACCGCTCCGCTCGACATCGGCGAGGTGCTCACACAGTGGCGCGCGTTTCGTGGCGACGGCGAGTCTGGGAAACAATGACTGCGGCCCGAAGCCATCCATCGACCAGTGCAAGTCCAGGAGAGAATCGCCATGAAGTCCGACGCCGAAATCGCCCGGGACGCGAGCCTGCTGCCCATCTCCCGGATCGCCTCGGATCTCGGGATCGACGAGGACGAATACGAGCCTTACGGCCGTGACAAGGCAAAACTCTCGTTGAGACTGCTCGATCGGCTGGCCGGTCGTCCCGATGGCAAGCTCATCCTGGTCACCGCGATCAACCCCACCCCGGCAGGGGAGGGCAAGACCACCACAAATGTCGGACTGTCGATGGCGCTCAACAGGATCGGGCACAAGGCCGTCTGCACCCTGCGCGAGCCCTCACTGGGGCCATGCTTCGGCATGAAGGGCGGCGCTGCGGGCGGCGGCTATTCCCAGGTGCTGCCGATGGACGACATCAACCTGCACTTCACCGGCGACTTCCACGCCATCGGCGCGGCGCACAATCTGCTCGCTGCGATGCTCGACAACTCCATGTTCCGCGACAACCCGTTGGGAATCGACTCTCACCGCATCGTGCTGCGCCGGGTGCTCGACATGAACGACCGTGAACTGCGCTCGGTGGTCATCGGCCTGGGACGCCGCTCCGACGGCGTGCCGCGCCAGGGCGGCTTCGAGATCACGGTGGCCAGCGAGGTGATGGCCATCTTGTGCATGACCAGCGGCATGGACGACCTGAAGGCCCGGCTCGGGCGGATGATCCCCGCCTACACCTTCGATCGCGAGCCGGTCACCGCCGCCGACCTGGAGGCCACCGGTGCGATGGCGATGCTGCTCAAGGACGCCATCAAACCCAATCTGGTGCAGACCACCGAGAACACCCCGGCGATCATCCATGGCGGGCCCTTCGCCAACATCGCGCACGGCTGCAACTCGGTGCTGGCCACCCGGATGGGTCTCAAGCTGGCCGACTACACGGTCACGGAGGCCGGTTTCGGTGCTGACCTGGGAGCCGAGAAATTCCTCGACATCGTCTGCCCGACTGCAGGATTCGCGCCGGACGCGGTGGTGCTGGTGGCCACGGTGCGTGCCCTGAAGTACAACGCTGGAGTGTCCCGAAACGAACTCGGTGAGGAAAATCTGGCGGCACTGGGGAAGGGCATCGCCAATTTGGAACAGCATCTGGGCAATCTGCGTGGCTTCGGCGTCAATGTCGTGGTGGCGCTCAATCGCTTCCCCGAGGACACGGCCGCCGAGCTGGCACTGGTGGCCGAGCGCTGCGCTGCGCTCGGTGCGCAGGTGTGCACCTCGGAGGCCTTCGTCAGGGGCTCCGAGGGGGCGGTGGAGCTTGCCGGGGCCGTCGTGGAGACCTGTAACCAGCCGAACAGCTTCCACCCTCGCTACACCCCTGACCAGGGGTTACGCGAGAAGATCGAGACCGTGGCCCGGGAGATCTACCACGCCGATGGTGTGAAGTTCTCTGCGCGCGCAGAGCGTCAGCTGGCCAATCTCACCCGGCTCGGCTTCGGTGAGCTGCCGGTGTGCCTGGCGAAGACCCAGTACTCGTTCAGCGATGATCCGCACAAGCTGGGTGCGCCCCGTGGATTCACGATCACTGTGCGTCAAGTGGCGGTGCGCGCGGGTGCTGGTTTCGTGGTGGCGCTCACCGGCGACATCCTCACCATGCCGGGGCTGCCGAAGGTGCCCGCCGCGGCGGGCATGGATGTGGATGCCCAGGGCCGCGTCAGCGGCCTCTCCTGACCGGTTGGGCCGGGTTCAGGCGGACAGCGCGGACCTGCTGGCTCGCCGTGCCGCGGGGCGGCTGATCTCCACCCGCTCCGCGTCCTGTGATGCCCCGAAGCAGCTGATGAGGGTCTGGACCTGTTCGAGATTCACCTCGTGGGCGGTGTCGATCGCGAGCCGCGGCTCGGTTCCCCAGGGCTCGGTTTCCGCATTGCGCTGCTGCACGCCATCCCAGTCAGGTTCGACCAGCCCGGGCATTTTCCGGTAGGGCTTGCCGAGACGACGGCGGTGTTCAGCGGAATCGGAGCAGACGCTCAGCAGGAAGACCATGTCGGTCCCCGTCCCGTCGGCAAGATCCATCCACAGCCGACGCTGCCGGTCCAGATGATTGGTTGCGTCGACGATGACATCGCGTCCCAACACCAGATTCTGCCGTGCCATCGATTCGATGGCGAAGTAGGCGGCCTGACCAGTGGCTTCGTTGTGCCACATGCCGGCCTTCACCATGGCGGATTCGGCCAGGTCCACAGACAGCAGCACGGCATCGAGACGGCGGGCCAGCAGACCAGCGAGGTAGGACTTGCCGGTGCCGGGCAAACCAGCCATCGCGATGAGCATGTGCACAGTGTGCCAGTGCAGACCGTCTTCGCGCTCGTCCAAGGTCGAGGGTTGGATCAGAGTCGGGTCCGGGTCGGCCCTCGCACCATCAGGTGCGGAAGCTGTGCACCGGCGCAGGCAGGCGTCCACCCCGGCGAGTCAGCCGTTCGGCGCTCGACGGGTTCACCGCCATCACGGGGGCAGAACCCAGCAGCCCGCCGAAGTCGATCTCGTCACCCACCGATTTGCCGGGCACCGGGACGACCCGCACGGCGGTGGTCTTGTTGTTCATCATTCCGATGGCAGCCTCGTCGGCGATCATGGCCGCAATGGTGGACGCCGGCGTGTCGCCGGGGATGGCGATCATGTCCAGGCCCACTGAGCAGATGGCCGTCATCGCCTCCAGCTTGTCCAGGGTGAGCGAGCCATTGCGGGCCGCCTCAACCATGGCGGCGTCCTCGCTGACCGGGATGAACGAGCCCGACAGCCCGCCCACGTGCGAGCAGGCCATCAGCCCACCCTTCTTCACAGCGTCGTTGAGCAGGGCCAGCGCGGCGGTGGTGCCATGGCCGCCCACCCGATCCACGCCCATGGTCTGCAGGATCTCGGCCACCGAGTCGCCGATGGCGGCGGTGGGGGCCAGCGAGAGGTCGACGATGCCGAAGGGCACTCCGAGCCGCTCGGCGGCCATCGTGCCCACCAACTGGCCCATCCGGGTGACCTTGAAGGCCGCCTTCTTGATGGTCTCGGCCATCTGACCGAAACTGGCGTCCGGTAGCTTGTCCAGCGCGCGTTTGACCACGCCCGGTCCGGACACGCCGACGTTGATGCAGCAGTCGCCCTCCTCGATGCCGTGGAAACCGCCGGCCATGAAGGGGTTGTCTCCCACTGCATTGCAGAAGACCACCAGTTTGGCGCACCCCATACCCCCGGTGCGCGCGGCGACCTCGCGAATGGTCTCGCCCATCTGGGCCACCGCGCTCATGTTGATACCGGCCTTGGACGAGCCGATGTTCACCGAGGCGCATACCAGCTCAGTGCTCTCCATCGCATGCGGCAGCGAGTTGATGAGCTTCAGATCCGAGCTGGTGCGAGACTTCTGCACCAGCGCCGAGAAGCCGCCCACGAAATCCACCCCGATGGTGGCAGCGGCGCGGTCCAGTACCTGCGCGAAGCAGGTGTAGTCCTCGGTGTGCGAGGCGGCGGCCACCAGCGCGATGGGGGTGACGGTGACCCGCTTGTTGATGATCGGGATGCCCAGCTCGGTCTCGATGCCGTGCGCGACGGGCACCAACTCGCCGCCCAGGCCGACGATGCGGTCGTAGATCTTCTGGCAGGCCACCGCCGGATCGGGGTCTGCGCAGTCCAGCAGGGAGATTCCCATGGTCACTGTGCGAATGTCGAGGCGGTACTCCTCGATCATCTCGATGGTCTCAAGAATGTCGTGTGCGGTGTCCATGGCTCACAGCTCGTGCATCGCGCGGAAGATGGCCTCGGATTGCAGGCGCACCACGACCCGCTGCTGCTCACCGACGGCGCGCAGCTGGGCCTGGAGTTCCTCGATCCGGTGCTGGGTCTCGTCGAACTCGCACTGGGCGATCATCGTGAAATAGCTCCCCATGATCGTCTGGGAGATGTTGACGATGTTGATGTCGAGCTCGCTCATGCGCGCACTGACGGCGGCGACGATGCCTGTGTGGTCAAGGCCCGTCACGGTGACGATCGCGATCATGGCGTCAACCCTAGTGGTCTGTCCTCTCTGAGAGGATTCTGTGGTTCTCAGTTATGGTCTGCGCCCAATTGCTCGGCACAATGGGGACGGCTGACAGCGCTGTCCGGGATGTGGTGGCGGGAGCCTGCCTCGACCGGTCAACGGCCTCGGCCGATCGTTGGTGGAAATCTGCGATGCGGTGCATCCGATTGATCAGGGGGTTTGCATGAAGTTTCCAGTGTCATTCGCGAAGTCAGACGAGCCTTATGAGCCCGGCCAGGGACCGAAGGTGGCCATCGTGGGCGGTGGTTTCGGTGGCCTGCACGCGGCGCGCGCGCTCGGCAGGGCCGGCTGCCGGGTGGTGGTGATCGACAAGAATCCGTACACCAGCTTCCAGCCGTTGCTCTACCAGGTGGCCACCGGTGGCCTGAATCCCGGTGACGTCACCTACCGGCTGCGCTCCTTCGCGGCGCGCATCCCGGGCACCCGATTCCGATTGGGATCGGTCACCGGTTTCGACCTTGAGAAGCGCCGGGTATTCGTCGACGAGGGAACCCCGGTCGACTACGACTACCTGGTCCTCGCCCAGGGTGTCGGCGCGAACTTCTTCGGCCTCGAAGGCGCCGAGGAGCACTCGAACACCATCTACACCCGGACCGCCGCGGTGAAGGCCCGCGACTACATCCTCAGCAATCTGGAGCTGCTGGACACCCAGCCCAAGAAGAACTTCGATGTCGTCATCGTCGGCGGCGGTCCCACCGGCGTTGAGATGGCCGGCACACTCGCCGAGATGAAGTCCATCGGCATCCCGGCGATCTTCCCCGATGTCTCCACCGATCGGGTGCATGTCACGCTCGTCGAGATGGGCGAGCACCTGCTCGGGCCCTTCAAGCCCGGCTTGCGCCACTACACACGCCAGCAGTTGCAGCGCCGCGGTGTCGATGTGCGCACCACTACCGCGATCGCCGAGGTGCGTGACGACTCCGTGCTGCTCAAGGACGGCTCGACGCTCCCCGCCGACATGGTGATCTGGGCTGCCGGTGTGGGCGCCCACAAGGGCGTTCTCGACTGGGGCTTCGAACTCGGCCGCGGCGGGCGCATCCTCACCGGTGCGGACCTGCGAGTGCACGGCCAGGATCGTGTCTTCGGCATCGGCGACGGCTCGATCATCGACAGCGATCCGCTGCCCCAGCTTGCCCAGCCGGCCATGCAGGAGGGCGACTTCGTCGCCCGGCAGATCCTCAGTCTGGAGGCGGGCGGCCCGATCGAGGAGTTCGAATACTTCGACAAGGGCACCATGGCAACCATCGGGCGCAATGCCGCCGTCGTGCAGCTGAAGGTCGGCAAGAACAAGCGCGATGTCGCCTACACCGGGATCGCTGCCTGGTCGTCGTGGGTGGCCCTGCACCTGTACTTCCTGCTGGGCGGGCGCAACCGGATGCAGTCCATGATCAATCTGGGCGTGCGCTACCTGACCTTCTCCAAGGAAGGTGCAGGCATCATCGGTGATCTCGTGGACGAGAACGCCAAGACGCAGCACTAGGTGTGTCGTCCTGCCGGGCCCTGGATTCCTGAGGCCCTACGGGTCAGGGCACCCGGATGAGATGTCAGGGCGCCTCTTGGTGCCACGGTAGACTGGGGGAGTGTTGTTGCGTCGCGATGGCCAGATCGGACATGATCCTGACGATGATCGGCCGCACGATGAATGCGGTGTCTTCGGTGTCTTCGCTCCTGGTGAAGAGGTAGCCAAACTCGTCTATTACGGACTCTATGGCCTGCAGCACCGGGGCCAGGAGTCGGCAGGCATGGCGGTGAGCAATGGCTCACGGATCATGGTTTTCAAGGACATGGGCCTTGTCAGCCAGGTCTTCGACGAGGCAACCCTGAACTCCTTGAAGGGCCATCTGGCCATCGGGCACACCCGTTACTCCACCACTGGTGCCAGCGTCTGGCAGAACGCCCAGCCCACCTTCCGGGCCACACCAGAGGGCGGCTTGGCCCTGGTTCACAACGGGAATCTCACCAATACCGACGAGCTCGAGGCTGAGCTTCGCCGGCGGTCCTGCGACGAGCACGAGATCCCGCACAAGGACTCGATGGATTCCACCAATGACACCTCGTTGATCACCGAATTGATGAGCACCCACGACGGTTCGCTGGAAGATGTCGCGATGGCGGTGCTTCCGCAGCTGGTGGGCGCCTTCAGCCTGGTGTTCATGAATGAGACCACGCTGTTCGCCGCGCGCGATCCGCAGGGTGTGCGCCCGCTGGTGCTCGGGCGCCTGCAGTCCGGCTGGGTGGTGGCCTCCGAGACGGCCGCCATCGACATCGTCGGCGGCACCTTCCTGCGCGAGATCGAGCCGGGCGAGATGGTCGCCATCGATGCCGCGGGGCTGCGCACCCGTCGCTTCGCGCCTGCCCGTCCGAAGGGATGCATTTTCGAGTACGTCTACGTGGCAAGGCCGGACACCATCATCGCAGGGCGCCGCATTCACAATGTGCGCGTGAAGGTGGGCAAGATCCTCGCCCAGGAGGCTCCCGCCGAGGCTGATCTGGTGATCCCGGTGCCGGAGTCGGGTGTGCCAGGGGCCATCGGTTATGCCGACGAGTCCGGCATCCCCTACGGCATGGGACTGGTCAAGAACTCCTATGTGGGGCGCACCTTCATCCAGCCCTCCCAGACGCTTCGGAACATGGGCATCAGGCTCAAGCTCAACCCGCTGCGCGATGTCATCGAGGGGCGCCGTCTTGTGGTCGTGGACGACTCGATCGTGCGCGGCAACACCCAGCGGCAGCTGGTGCGGATGCTCCGCGAGGCGGGTGCTGCGGAGGTGCACGTGCGGATCTCCTCACCGCCGGTGCAGTGGCCCTGCTTCTACGGCATCGACTTCGCCACGCGTGCTCAGCTCATCGCACCGGGCCTGTCCACCGACGAGATCTGCCGTGCCATCGGCGCCGACACGCTGGGTTATGTGAGTCTGGACGGCCTCATCGCGGCTACGCACGTCGCGAAGGACGAACTGTGCCGGGCCTGCTTCGACGGCGTCTATCCCATTCCGGTGCCGCCGGGTCAAGCCGGCCAGATGGGCCTGGACGCCACGGAGGCGCCGGCCTGCGGCAGCTATCCCAACGCAGACGATGACCGGACGGAAGAACTCGATGTTGCAGATCGGGCCGGCGAGCTGCTCGCCGCCCTGGATCCTGCGACGCTGAGCGGATCCGCCCCCGACCACCAGGAGCATCAGTGAGGCAAAGCGCCTACGCGCGAGCAGGCGTCGACATCCACGCCGGGGACACCGCGGTGGAACTCATGAAGGCACACGTGGCGCGCACCCGGCGTCCCGAGGTGATGGGCGGTATCGGCGGCTTCGCCGGGCTGTTCGATGCCTCGGCCCTGGCGCGCTACCGGCACCCGTTACTGGCCACCAGCACCGACGGAGTGGGCACCAAGGTGGCCTTGGCTCGCGATCTGGGTGTCTACGACACGGTGGGCTGGGACCTGGTCGGCATGCTCGTGGACGATCTGGTGGTCTGCGGTGCGGAGCCTTTGTTCCTCACCGACTACATCGCCTGCGGCAAGGTGCACCCCGAGCGAATCGCCGCCATCGTCAAGGGCATCGCCGATGCCTGCGTGTCGGCGGGTTGCGCCCTGGTGGGTGGCGAGACGGCCGAGCACCCGGGCCTGATGGCCCCTGATGACTTCGACATGGCCGGTGCCACTACGGGGGTTGTGGAGGCCGACGGACTGCTCGGCCCCGAGCGCGTGCGCGACGGCGATGTCGCGCTGGCGATGGCGTCCAGCGGTCTGCACTCCAATGGCTATTCGCTGGTCAGGCGGGTGTTGCTGGATGATGCCGGTCTGGCGCTGGATGCCACGCCCGAGGGTTTGTCGCGTTCGCTCGGGGAGGAACTCCTGGAGCCCACCCATGTCTACGCCGGCGAGATCATGGCTCTGCTGCGCGAGGTCGAGGTGCACGCGATGAGTCATGTCACCGGCGGTGGCCTGGCGAACAATCTGGTGCGGGTACTGCCAGAGGGCATGCACGCCGAAATCGACCGCGCGAGCTGGCATCCGGGGCCGATCTTCGAGCTCGTGCAGCGTACCGGTGGTCTTTCCCAGCCTGACATCGAGGAGACGCTCAACATGGGCGTCGGCATGGTGGCGTTGCTGGATGCCGCCCAGGTGGACGTTGCACAGCGTGTGCTCGACGGCCTGGGGCTGGCCAACTGGGTGTGCGGCCGGGTCGTTGCGGTGCCGGGAGAAACGGCGGGAGTGTATCTGGTGGGGGAGCATGCAGTGGCCTGAAATGGCCCTGGTTGGTCCCGGCCACCCAGATTGGGTAGCCTTGCACACACGAATAGACCGATAAAACCGCGGCTCAGCCGCGAGTGACAGAGCGAGGGGGTCGACCTACATGGGGCGCGGCCGACAAAAGGCAAAGCAGACCAAAGTAGCCCGCGATCTCAAGTACCGCTCAGTGGATACTGATTTCGCGTCTTTGGAGCGGGAGCTTCGAGCCAAGAGCGTTCACGACGATGACGATCTTGCCTACGAGGAAATTCCTGACAACTATGCGGACCTCGCAAAGCGTTATGACCAGGATGACGTAGACACTGGCCTTTCCGACGAGCAGGACGAGCGTCGCTGAACGCAGTGGCCGGTCATGACCACCTGGCTTCCCGACACCCTGTTGGCAGGGCATGTCACCCACACCTGGGTTCTCGAGGGTGCCGAGCATGTTGCAGATGAACCGGACATCCCGCTCACCGCAACACTGGTGCGCCGGGGAGCGGTCACGCATGATCGTGCGCTGATCTATCTGCACGGCTGGAACGACTACTTCTTCCAGACCCATGTGTCAGCGTGGTTCGAGACGCAGGGCTTCGACTTCTACGCCTTGGAACTGCGCCGTTACGGCCGCAATCTGCAAGACGGTCTTGTACCGGGCTACATCTCAGATCTCGCCGAGTACGAAGTCGAGTTGGATGAGGCGATCGAGGTAGTGCGTCAGGATCATCCTGGTGTGCCCATCACCGTGGCCGGCCACTCCACCGGTGGGCTGGTGGGGGGGGGGGGGGGGGGGCCCGCGGGGGGGGGGGGGGGGGGGGGGGGGCGCCCCCCCCCCGCGGGGGGGGGGGGGGGGGGGGGGGGGGGCCGCGGGTCAGCACGAGGGAGGGGGGTGGCCGGGCCGCCGGTAGGCCGCCAGAAGAATTGATCAAACAG
>NZ_JBDNTB010000015.1:0-47186 GCF_047719395.1 Propionibacterium sp. | reverse complement strand
CCCCCACGGGGGGCGGGCCCCGCCCGCCCCCGGGTCCCGGGGGGGCCCCCCGCAACCCAACAACGCGGGCCCCCCCCCACCCGCAGGGGGCCGGGGGCCCCAATCAGCTGTTGACGAAGATCAGTCGACAGCAATCTGAACTTCAGTGGCCTTGATCAGCGCATAGGCGGGGTCGCCGATGTTCAGGCCGAGCGACTTTACGGCATCCGTGGTGATCGCGGCGGTGACCGATACGCTGCTGCCGTCGAGGGCGATTTCGACGATGGTCATCGCCTCGCCCTTCTTGATCGAGGTGATTTCGCCGTGCAGCTGATTACGTGTGGAAAGTCTCATCTGTTTCTCCTGTGAATTGCGTGAAGAGCGTTCTTCAAACCCGATGAAGTGAATTACGCGGAATTCATTCCCGCAGGTCAGTCGACGGCGACCTGAACTTCGGTGGACTTGACGAGGGCATATGCCTTATCCCCGACCTTGAGACCGAGAGACTTCACACCATCAATGGTGATGGCGGAGGTGACCGTGACGTCAGTGCCGTCAAGAGCGATCTTCACAATCGCCATGGCCTCACCCTCGGTGATGGCGGTAACGGTTCCGGCGAACTGATTCCGGGTGGAAAGCTTCATTTATAACTCCTTGTTGATATTAGTTCACACATGACTGTTCTTGATGAACTCAACAAGAACTAGACTACCAGACGATTCGGCCAATCAATAGTCACTGGCTAGGCATTACACGACCCGTGGAACCGCATATGCGGGCGTGAGTATTTATCCTCGGCGGCAGGTCCATGCAATCCTGCGATAATGTTCACGAGATTTCGGAGTGTCAATCCGCTCCTGAATTCTTTCTCAACGACCGACCAGGAAGTCACGGACCTCTGCGGCACCCGGATATGAGAGCTGAGCCCCCTCGCGGGTAGCCGCAAGTGCGGACACGGCGCCTGCCAGGACCGCACCCTCCGCCAGTGGTATCCGGGCGGCGAGCGCCGCCAGGACGGAACCGGTACAGGCGTCCCCGCAGCCTGTGGTGTCCACGGTATGAACCGTGAAGGCCGGCAGCACGCGTACCTCGCCGTGGTCCATCACCACCGATCCCTGGGATCCCAGGGTCAGCACCGCACGATCGATGCCTCTGTCAGCAAGGGCCCGGGCCCACCTGGTGGCCTGTTCCGGGTTCACCCCGCCCTGCACTGAAGTACCGGATTCCACTCTGGTGAACACCGCCAGCTCGTGCTCGTTGACCACCAGCACGTCGGTCAGGTCCACCAGGTCATCGGGCAGGTCACGCAATGGTGAAGGGTTGAGCACCGTGATGACGCCCTCCTCGTGCGCGATGCTGGCTGCTGCCAGCAGGGCCTCGTCGCCCACTTCCAAGCACAAACCCAGGCTTCCCGCGTCCCGGAACAGGGCTTCACCGGCCTGGACCTCGGCCGCCCCGAGGTTGCCATTCGCGCTGGGTGACACCACGATGGTGTTCTCGCCCTGCGCGTCCACCGTGATGACCGCAGTGCCGGTGGCCGCGCCACAGCGTTGCACGTGACGGGTGTCCACACCGGCACGGTTCAGCGAATTCATGAGCATCGTTCCGTGCTCGTCGGCGCCGACCGCACCGATCATCGCGGTGGGCACCCCCAGCAGGCCCGACATGACCGCCTGGTTCGCGGACTTGCCACCGGGCAGTGTCCTCAGCGGGCCGCCGGGAACGGTCTCACCCGGGCCGGGAAGCCGCGCAGTGGTGACGGTGAGATCAGCATTGAGCGAACCCACCACGACCACTCTGCTCCGACTCGCGGCGGACGGAGAGCCCTGCGGAGTGGTCTTCTGCAGACGATCGAGAACATCCAACGCTTCCTGTTTCAGCTCGTCAGCGCCGGAATCATTCGGTTGGCTCCTCGAAATCACGCCTGCCCCGATCCAGCGATCGCTCCGGTGCTGCACCCGAAACCCGGTCGCGGGGCGATCACACTCATCGTGGTTCTCCGGCTCGAGTCGTGCTGGGGTTCTGCAGGCGCACGAGCGCACCCTTGACTGCGGCCCAGAAGGCGCCCGCATCGAGTACTGTCGCCACCTTGGTGTGGCAGCCCTCCGGAGCCGGACGGCGGAAGTCGGCGACGGTCATGCCGGTGGTGAGGTGCCCACCGAGTTCGACATCCAGCGGCACCGGCTCGGCGGCCACGATGGATGGGTCGATGCAGTAGGCAACGGCGCAGGGATCGTGCAGCGGGGGCGCCGCGAACCCGCGCACGTCACGATAGGCACTGGCGTAGAAACCGATGATGCTCAACAGCAGGTCGGTGACAGGACCGGGCACGGCACCCAGGTCGGCGACGACCTCGGGGGTGGCAAGTGCCTGGTGGGTCAGGTCGAGCCCGACCATCGTGATCGGCCATGGCTCGTTGAAGACGACATGCGCTGCTTCGGGGTCGGTGTGCACGTTGAACTCGGCGACCGGTGTGACATTGCCGATGTGCTGGCCGCCACCCATCAGCACCACCTCGCGGACCCGCTCCACGATGCGCGGCTCCAGCCGCGCGGCCAGCGCGATGTTGGTGAGCGGGCCGGTGGGCACCAGGGTGATCTCGCCGGGATCGGCGGCCATGATCGTGTCGATGATCAGCTGCACACCGTGGCGTGGATCGAGCGCCACCACAGGTTCGGGCAGCACCACGCCGCCGAGCCCGGATTCGCCGTGCACCTGCGCGGCGAGCTCCGGCGTGCGCACCAGAGGACGGCCGCAGCCAGCAGCGATCGGCGCTTCTGTCATTCCGATGGCCGTGGCGACAGCCAGGGCATTGCGTGTCACCTTTTCCAGGGTCTGGTTGCCCCCGACTGTTGTGACACCGACAACCTCGACGCGCGGGTCGCCGTGCGCCAGCACCATCGCCACCGCGTCGTCGTGGCCCGGGTCGCAGTCGAGCAGGATCTTGCGCGGCATTCAGCGGTCGGCTTGCGGTGCATCGCCCTGGTGGAGAAGGTCTTGGTACTCCCTGTGCTTCCCGATCCAACCCTTGATGAATGGACAGCTTGGCACGACTTCCCGACCTCCACCGGCCCTTACATCATCGAGAGCGAACCGGGCGATCTCACCGCCGACTCCCTGGCCGCCGAATTCGGGGTCGACCTCGGTGTGGTGGAAGTCGATGATTCCCGGTTCCGCCAGGGAATATTCCGCGAAGCCGGCCAGTGCCCCGTCGATGTGAGCCTCATAGCGCAGCTTGGCGGGATTCTTCGTCACGATGACTTCACTCATGTCTGCTCCGTTCTCGCACCGGTTCTGCGGCACCGGGACTGGCGCCGACCCGATCGAGCCTAGTCCGCGACGGTCATCGTCCGCGAGACCAAGGCCGCTTGCCGCCGCGCCGGGAGGCTCACCTCAGGGAGCGCTCCACTCTCGGATTGGGAACGATCCACATGAGGGCGACGAGGACATAGCAGCCGAGCGCGATGATGACGCCGGCCCGGGGCGGCAGGGAGGACGCGCACAGCGCGGCAAGAATGCCCACCCCGTAGAGGACAGGCGAGATGATCGTCTTGACATCACGATTCAGGGTCTGGTGGAACACCGAGTCGCTTCCGTGGCGGGTCATCAGGACATGCTCGAGCAGGGCGTAGGCAGCTGCTGCCAGCAGCAGGTCCACGCCGTAGACCAGGACCGGGATCCGGGCCAGCCGGGTGTCGTCCATCCATGCCGTGGTGAAGGGGAACAGCGAAAGCCAGAACAGCAGGAAGAGGTTCGCCCACAACACCTTGCCGTCGATCTTCTCGACGAGCTGGAAGAGGTGATGGTGATTGACCCAGTAGATCCCCACATAGGCGAAGCTCACGACATAGGTGAGCAGCGAAAGCCCCGAGGTGTGCACCAGGTCCTGCCACGAGGCTCCCTCAGGAGGGTGCAACTCCAAGACCATGATCGTGATGATGATGGCAAGGACGCCGTCGCTGAACGCTTCGAGACGAGTGCTGGGCATGAGCACATCTTGGCCCAATGTCTGCACCGATATCTGGGCGTGCACCGAAATGGCCGAACTGCTGGACAACCCCGCTCGTGGTGCCTCACATGCACCATGCCCCGGGCATCTGCTGCGGAGCGACCAACGGCGACCTGTGCCGGCCTGGGTGGCTGGTGTGTCAGCGCGCACGCTCGATGCTGATCTGCTGGCCATCACCGAGGTCGATGACCGTGCCCGGCCCGACGAGCAAGGTCTCGCCCGCGCCCAGCCGGATCGGATCATTGCCCACCTCGAAGACGATGGTGCCGTTCGTGGAATTCATGTCGGTGACCGCGATGTCCCACTCGTGGGGTGCAACCCTCACATGGGTACGGCTGATGTCATGGTGGGGGGAGGGCACCCGCAGGATCGTGGCGTCGTCACCGGGCTCGGGGCGGGGCGCACGGCCGATGAGAATCGCGCCATCCAGCCGGTAGACCTCTCCATTCGTGGTCACCAGGATTGCCAGCGGTGCTTCCTGCGCAGGCGTCTCCGATTCACCACCAGACACCGGTTCACCGCTGACCACCGGAAGACCGCCGCCAGGGTTGTCCTCACTCGAGAGATCAGGCTGATCGGCAGCCGGTGGCACGATGGGCTCGACATCGGCAGAGTCCGCCTGGACGGCAGAGTCCGCCTGGACGGCAGAGTCCGCCTGGACGGGGGAAGCCGTGGGCTGCGCGAGACCCTGGGCAAGATTCTCAAGGCTGGGCGTGTCCTGTGGCGCAGGCTCGGACCACAGCGACGATTCCGCTACGGAATTCTGCGGTTCAGGCGCCGATACGGGCTGCTCGGGCTGGCTGGGCGCCGAGCCGGCGGCCGGTTCAACCGGCTGTCCCATCGGCATTCCCTCCCGCACATCCGGGGCTGCGGATGTCTCCGGTGGCTGGGGTGCCTCCGGTCCTTGGGATGCCTCCGGAACGGCCGGCTGCTGGCCGACCAGGGACTGTTCATCGACCGGCTGCTGTTCGTCGGTGGAAGTTGGGGCCTCCTGCCGTGGGGCGAGCACCTCGGTTTTCTCGTACATGAACGCGTCGCGCGCCACCGGCTGGTCGAAAATGACCCGGGAGGATTCGTCAGTCCATCCGCGCGGCGACCATTCGACCACCTGATCGAGTGGAGTCGGTGCCGATTCCCGCGCCTCGGACCGGGGTGCGTCGTCGCCGCGACCAGGCGCACCGCCAGGAAGCCCTTCCGGCTCCTTGCCGGCTGCGATCCTGTCATCGAAGGCCCTGCTCCCGGGAGCCCTTTCATCTGAAACCCCGTCATCGGAGCTCTGAGGCTGCTCGTCTCCGGACGTCTCGGGTTCATCCTGTTGCTCGGAGTCCGGCGAGAAGAAACTCAGCAAATGCTCCAGCGAGCTGCCGGGCTCGGGGGGCCGGTTGCCGGGATCGGCCGCGGCACCCGACGACCAGGCCTGTGCCGGCTCGTCGGGTACCGGCTCGCCGAGTTTCAGCTGGGCTGCTTCCGGTTCCCCGGCAGTCGTGGCCGCTCCAGTGTCATCGACTGGCAACTGGACCGTATACGACGCTTCGTCCTCGGGGTGGCCGCCAGATGCGGGGTCCGATGGTGAACCCCCCAGCGCGGGTAGTTCGCCGTCAGCCAAGGTCCGGCTCGGCGCCTCGGTGGCCGGAACCACCGCCGGAGTCAAGGGAGGCACCACCGGCGTGGCGATTCTGCGCAGCACATCAGGGGATGCGGAACTCCAGTCGCGGTGATGGGCCGGGGGCACGCCCGCCGGGCCCTCGGCTGCGGCCTCGCCGGCAACACTGCCGGCAGCGCTGTCCGGGGACGGAACCGTCGCACCGGCAGAATCGACGGGGAGCTCTCCCACAGAGTCGGTGTCAAGGACTGTCCCGGCCCCGGCTGAGTCGCTCAAACTCTCTGCTGTCTCGCCGATGGCCGCAACTGTTTCAGCAGCCTCCGCCGGAATCACGGCATCCATCACGCCTGCCGAAACGACCGGAGGTGCGTCGTAGAAGGAATGGTCGGTCACCGGCGGAGCAGCAGCGCGCCCAGATTCGAGGCCGTGGCCGGCAGCCTCTGGGCCTTGGCCTGGCAATGCGCCGGGGGCAAGCGCTGAGGCGGTCAGCTCGCTCAGCTGCACCATGAGGGACGAGCACAGCGCCACACCTGCTTCCAGGGGCAGGTGGGGAACCGCTCCACCGCCCCAGCCGGAATCAGTGGGAGGGGCAGTGTCATAGTCCGACAGCGGATCAGGCCCGAAGTGCAGAAGAAGCGTGCCACCCGAGGCGTGGGCTTCCCCCACGCCGATGTGCCTGGCTCCGTCGGCCAGCAGCCCGGTCCGGCCCTGCTGGCGAACCTGCACCTCGCCCCTGACCAGGCAATGGGCTCCCTGTCCGTCGGCGGTGAGGACCACCAGGCCGACGTGCCCGTCCACGCCGTGCCGGCTCAGCGCGTTCCGCACCTCGTCCTGGTTCGCACCCTGTTCGAGTTCGGACCACAGCGTGGCGACGAGCTGGGATGTGAACTCGGCGCTAGGACGCATTGCCACAAGCGTCTGCGCCGCCGCGAACACCAGCCACTCCCCCGGGGCGTAGTCCAGAACCCATCCTCTGGGCACGGAGCTCCGCGATGATTCGCGGCTCTGCACGCTCAGATGATCGGTCATGCCTTGTCCTCCTGTGGGTTGGCAGCACGCCCAGCATTCTCCCCTGTGCCGCTGGGCGGCAACACGCACCATTGTCTCCCGTGTCGATGAGAGACAGCACGCCACGCCATCGAGCCATCCAGATCTGGTGCAACCGGGCGGCTCCGACCGTCCGTGGTCACCCGGCTGCCTCGCAGCAACGGCTCACGGCACATGGTCCGGCCACCCAATCCTGCGGGCATGGTGATGGCCCGCCGCAGAATCCTTGCGGCGGGCCATCACCTGTTTTCCGGTGGCTGCCTGACGATACCGGGTCGGCAGAACGGGCCAGAGCCCCCCGACTCCCACTACGAGTCAGGGCGCCGGCGTCACTCGGCCTGCGCGAGCTTGGCCTTGGCTGCCGCGAACCGGGCGATCGGCACCCGGTACGGCGAGCAGGACACGTAGTCCAGGCCGACCGTCTGGAAGAAGCTGATCGAATCCGGATCACCGCCGTGCTCACCGCAGACGCCCATACTGATGTCCGGATTGGTGGCCCGCCCCTTCTCGACGCCCATCCTCACCAGCTGGCCGACACCGTCCACGTCGATGCTCTGGAAGGGATCGCGCTTGACGATGCCCTCGGCCTCGTACCAGCCCAGGAAGCCGTTCTCGGCGTCATCGCGGGAGATGCCGAGGGTGGTCTGGGTGAGGTCATTGGTGCCGAAACTGAAGAAGTCGGCGTACTCGGCGATCTGGTCGGCCACCAACGCCGCACGCGGCAGCTCGATCATGGTGCCCACCTTGTACTCCAGCGCCTTACCGGCCTTGTCCAGCTCGTCATCGACGGCGTTGACCACGATTTCGCGCTGGGTTGCCAGCTCCTGCTGCAGGTGCACCAGCGGGATCATGATCTGCAATTCGACCGTCTCGCCCTCGCGCTCCAGCACGGCGAGTGCGGCACGCACGATGGCGCGGGCCTGCATGTCGGGGATCTGCGGGTAGAGCATGCCGAGACGGCAACCGCGGGTGCCGAGCATCGGGTTCTGCTCGTGCAGCTTCTTGACCTGGGCCAGCAGCTGACGTTCCTCGGCCAGGTCCTTCTCGTCGGCGCCCCTGATCTCCATCTCCTGCACCTTCAGCGCCTGGGTGACCAGGTCGGGCATGAACTCGTGCAGCGGCGGGTCGAGCAACCGGACGGTGACCGGCAGGCCCTTCATGGCGGTGAAGATGGCCTCGAAATCGGACTGCTGCATGACCAGGATCTTGTCCAGGGCCGTCTGCCGCTCCTCATCATTTGCGGCCAGGATCATCTCGTGCATGGCTGGCAGCCGCTCGTCGCCGAAGAACATGTGCTCGGTGCGGCAGAGCCCGATGCCCTCGGCGCCCAGCTCGCGGGCCTTCGCAGCATCCGGGCCGTTGTCGGCGTTGGCCTCGACACCCAGGTCGCGGATCTCGTCGGCCCAGCCGACCACCTTGAGGAAGTCCTCGTTCATCCGTGCCGGGATGAGGGTGAGGGCCTGGTCGAAGAACTCGCCGGTGGAGCCGTTGAGGGTGACGATGTCGCCCTCGTGAACCACCTTGCCGCCGACCGTGAGGGTCTTCGCCTCGGGGTCGATCTTGATGGCGGTGGCACCGGCGACACAGGGCTTGCCGAAGCCACGGGCGACGACGGCGGCGTGGGAGGTCATGCCGCCATGGGCGGTGATGACGCCCTGGGACTGCAGCACACCATGGATGTCGTCAGGGGTGGTTTCGAAGCGGATCAGCACGACGGCCTCGCCGGCAGCGCCCCTCTCGGCTGCCACATCGGCGTCGAAGACCGCTGCGCCCACACCTGCACCGGGTGAGGCAGGCAGGCCCTTGGCGATCGGGATGGCGGTGTTGCTCGGATCGATGGCGGGGTGCAGCAGCTGGTCGAGCTGCTCGGGCTCGATGCGGCGGACTGCCTCCTCCTTGTCGATCAGGCCCTCGTCCACGAGATCTGCGACCACCTTGAGGGCGGCTGCGGCGGTGCGCTTGCCGTTGCGGGTCTGCAGCATGTAGAGCTGACCATTCTCGATGGTGAACTCCATGTCCTGCATGTCGCGATAGTGGTTCTCCATCTTGTGCATGGTGTCCACCAGCTGGTGGTAGGCATCCGGAAGCACCTGCTCCATCTCTTCGAGCGGACGCGGGGTACGAATGCCGGCCACCACGTCCTCGCCCTGGGCATTGGTGAGGAATTCGCCGTAAAGGGCCTTCTCACCTGTGGAGGGGTTGCGGGTGAAGCAGACGCCGGTGGCTGAGGTGTCGCCGCGGTTGCCGAAGACCATCTGCATGACGTTCACGGCGGTGCCGAGGTCATCGGGGATGTGATTGGCCTTGCGGTAAACCTTGGCGCGCGGGTTCTGCCAGCTGCGGAAGACGGCCTCGACGGCGCGGATCAACTGTTCGCGCGGATCAGACGGCCACTCGCCACCCAGCGCCTCGTCGCTGATCTTCTTGAACTCGGCGGTGAGATCCTTGAGGTCCTCGGCGCTCAGTTCGGTGTCCTGGGCGACACCCTTGCGGTTCTTCATGGCGGTCAGGGCGTCCTCGTAGGCATGTGAGGACAGGCCCTCGACGACCTCGCCGTACATCTGGATGAAGCGCCGGTAGCAGTCCCAGGCGAAACGCTCGTTGCCGGCTTCCTCGGCAATGGCTGGCACCGACTCGTCCGAGATGCCGAGGTTGAGGATGGTGTCCATCATTCCGGGCATCGAGACCACGGCGCCGGATCGCACCGAGACGAGCAGCGGATCTTTGGCGGCACCCAGCTTGCGGCCGGTGCGCTCCTCGAAGTGGGTGAGCGCTTCGTCGATCTGGGCACGCAAGCCGTCCGGCCATTCGCCGTTGTTGCGCATCGTCTCGATGCAGGCCTCGGTGGTGACGGTGAAGCCGTCGGGGACGGGAACTCCGAGGCGCATCATCTCGGCGACACCGGCCCCCTTGCCGCCGAGCAGCGGCTTCATGGTGGCGTCGCCCTCCGACAGATCGTATGTGTACTTTTCGCTCACTTCTGCACTCTCCTTTGACGGGCAGATCGGGCGGGCGGGGGGTGAACCCACCCGGTTTAGCGATGGTGACAAGGCCGACATTGCCGGGACCGCCATCCAGCCGTTTCGGGCTGTGGGGCCACCAGCACGCAACCACTGTGTCACGCACCACTGATGATGGCCCTATCGTTGCATCTCCTCAAGTCCGGCGGGCATTCCGGACAATTTTGGGGTTGTACACCGGCGATTTCCAGCACCGGGCCGATCAGCTGACGAGCAGTGCGGCGAGCAGTTGCCGGAAAGCCCCCGGCTGGCGGCGCATGCAGCTCGGGTCTCCGGTCGCCCGTGCCAGCAGGAAGGGACCCTCGAGGGTGACGAACAAGTGGTCCGCGAGCGCGTCCACGTCCAGCTCGGGGACGTCACCGATGGCGCCCCGGATCAGTTGATTTACCCCGGCCCAGGCGTTGATCGCGGCATCGATCCTCCGCGAAATCCGTTCGTCCACGAGCTGGCGCTCGGTGAGAACGGACATGTACAAGCAGCCGGACTTTTCCCCATCAACTCGCGGGCGCCTCCCCCTAGAAGCGCACGAGGCCAGGCAGGCGTCCGTGGCCCCTGACCACCCCATGGGATTGCCGGACAGCCGAGGCACTACGGCGTGATCTTCATGCTTCCAGCCGGGCGCCGCAGATGGGCTCCCACCCGGTGAGCCCGCTCCTCGACGATCTCGATGACCCTGGCAGCCGCCTCCTCCAGAGCCAGGCCGGTGGTGTCGATGATCGGGCACCCGAGGCTGCGCTGGACCGCAGAGACCTCGTCCAATTCGTCATAGATCTTCGCGAGATCGGAATAGCCGTCCCTGTTACCGAAACCCCCGAGGCTCTTGAGGCGCCTGGTACGGATCTTGAGGAGGCGTTCCGCATCGATGGTGAGACCGACGATGCGCCAGCGATCGATCTGCCGGAGCTGTTGCGGCGGCTCGATGCCCGGCACGATGGGCACGTTGACCGTCTTGTAGCCGGCATAGCCCAGGTAGATCGACAGGGGTGTCTTCCCGGAACGTGAGGCGCCGACCAGGCAGATGTCGCACTCGCGCAGCGAGTCGGGCATCACGCCGTCGTCGTTGCGCACCGCGAATTCCATTGCGGAGATCCTGTCGAAGTAGTCCGCCTCGACTCCGACAGGCCGCATCGGGACCTCGTCGGCGCTGATACCGGCCACTTCTCCGAGTGCGGTCAGCGCATCGCCCATGAGGTCGGCGCAGGGAATGTCCTTGTCCTTGCAGTAGCGGTGCATCATCCCCCGCATCTGGGCGTTGACCAGGGTGAAGAAGATTACCCGGCCGGCCTGCCCGACCATGGGATCAGCCGATTCGTTGAGCGCGTCGAAGACGCGCAGCAACTGCTCGGAGTTCCTCACCCGGGCGTGCCGCACGATGGCGAATCTCTTGCCCGGGAACTGCACCCGTGCAGCCCGGGCCAGACGCGCGGCGGTCTCGCCGGAGGAGTCGGCAATGACGTGAATTTCCAATGAATGGACTGCCATTCCCCGAATGTATCCAGCTTCACCGGCGGACGTGAGCGTTGGGTTGGGAACGCGGCGCCGAACGTGACCTGGGATGATTCCGGGGCCGGGGTGGCGCAGCCGGGGAACGGCAGGACAACAGCGAATGCTCCTCGACGCAGGCTGGCCCCACAGACGCGAACCCTGCTCCTGAAACCACCAGGCGCCGAAAACTACTCGGGCCGGCGGACAGGACGGCGCAGGACCAGTCCGAAACGATCACGCCCCGACCTTCAGCCAGCCTCCCGAGCGGGTGCGCAGCGCCAGTGTGACACCTCGGGCCAGCAGGAATCCGCCATAGGCGATCCACAACCAGACCAGTCCAGCGTTGTAGTGGTCCACGAGGCCGAGCATCGGAAGGTGGGCGCACACCACGATCAGCCCGGCCAGAGCAAGGTAACGGGTGTCGCCAGCACCGATGAGCACGCCATCGAGCACGAAGACGGCCGAACCGAGAGGTTGCAGGAAGGCCAGCACGACCAGGGCATCTGTCAGGAGCGCCATCAGTTCCGGATCGGTGGTGAACAACCCGATGATCAGCGACCGGGCCACGATGAGTGCGGCACCGACGATCACTGCCTGAACGCATCCCCAGCCGAGCGCCCGGTACATCACGGTCTTGGCACCCTGGACATCGCCGGCCCCCAGCTGACGGCCGATGAGTGCCTGGCAGGCGATGGCGAGGGCGTCCAAGGTGAACACGATGAAGGCCCACACCGAGTTGACCACCTGATTCGCAGCGAGCACCTGGGGGCCGAGATGCGTCGCAACAACGGTCATCGCGGTGAGCGAGATCCACAGGCCCGCGCTGCGCACCACGAGCCATCCACCGTGGGCCATCGCCTCAACCATGCCGTGCAGCTGTGGCAGCAGGGGTATCGCGTCGCCCGATGCGCGGCGGGCAATCACGGCGACGAGCACCAGACAGGAACACACCTGTGCCGTGGCGGTGGCGGTGGCGGAACCTCTGATGCCAAGGCCGAGACCGTAGATGAGCACAGCATCCAGGGCGATGTTCGCCAGATTGACGCCGATGGCCACATACAGCGGTGTGCGGGCGTCCTGCATGCCCCGGAGCAGTCCGGTGGATGCGAGCACGACCAGCTGAAAAGGCAACCCGAGCACGACGATGCGCAGATAGGTCACCGCTTGGACCGAGACCTCGGGCGTCGGGTGATACCAGCCGATGATGGTGGGAGCCAGCCAGACCACCAGCCCCGCCAGCACCAGACCGACCACCAGGCCGAGAGCCATGCCATCCCGGCCGGCCCTGAAAGCCCCCGCTCCGTCGCCGGCGCCGATCTTTCGCGCCACGACCGATGTCGTGGAATAGGCCAGGAAGACGCACAGGCCGGTGATGACGCCCAGCACATTGCCACCGAGGCCAAGGCCGGCCAGCGAGGTTGAGCCGACGTGCCCGATGAACGCGGTGTCAGCGAGTACCAGCAGTGGTTCGGAGATGAGTGTGGCGAACGTGGGGACGGCCAGCGCCAGTAGTTCCCGGTCGGTATTCGTCCACAGTTGCACGGGAGGCGACGCTAACATCGCGCGGGCCGGAGCCAGCCTGGCCCCTGCCAGGTGGACTGGGAGCAGGCGGCCCAGCACGCCTGGGCGCCCGCACTCCCCGAGGTGCCCGACGGACCTACCGGCCGGATCTCGACGGCCGCTCGGCGATCACCGGTTCTGCACTGTTCCATGCACTGCATGTGTCCGGGGAGTCCGCACCAGAAGCCGCCAAGCCTCGACCCGCCATGTGACAGCAGGGCCCGCCACCGCAACAATCGTGGGCATGGATCCCATCGAACGCATCATCGCCGAGCAGTCCCCTGACTCCGCGCGTCATCTGCTCGTGATCGACGATCCAGGCCTCGCCGAGGCCGCCCAAGAGGTTGCCGGGCGGGTGAGTCTGTGGTGCGATGACTGCCGCGATGCGGATCTGGTGGCGCCGGAATTGCTGGTGGACAGCCTCGACGAGGAGTCGCTGGCGGGCGTCGACATGGTGTGGATGCGCCTGCCGAAGGCGCTGAGCGCGCTGGACGAGTATGCGGAGCTGATCGCGGCATTCGCCGATCCCCAGGTGCAGGTGATCGCCGCGGCCCGCACCAAGAATCTGACCCGCTCCATGAATGACGTGCTGGCGAAACATTTCGAGGGAGTCTCGGCGTCGCTGGGCAAGAACAAGTGCCGGGCGCTGCGCGCCGCCGATGCCAAGCCGAAGGAGCTGAGCTGGCCGCGCGAGCGTCTGCACCCTGACCTCGGAATCGGCGTGATCGCGCACGGCATGGTCTTCGCCACGAACAAGGTGGACGACGGCACTGTCCTGCTGGCCGCCCGGTGCCCCGACCTGCACGGTGAGGTGCTGGTCGACTTCGGCTGTGGCTCGGGCATCCTGGCAACGCTTCTGGCCCGCGCGAATCGCGAGGCCGAGGTGCACGCCGTGGACACCAGCTGGGCGGCAGTGGACTCCACGCGCATCACCGCCGAGGCCAACGGGCAGCGGGTCGATGTGCACTGGGCCGAGGCCCTCACCGGTCTGGGCGACGATTCGGTGGATGTGGTGGTGATGAACCCGCCTTTCCACCGCGGCATCGCGAAGGATTCCGAGCCGGCCCTGGAGATGTTCGCCGAGACCGGTCGCGTGCTTCGTCCGGGCGGCGAGTTGTGGTGCGTGTACAACTCGCACCTGCCGTGGAAGGCGCGGCTCAACGATGCGGTGGGACCCACCTCTGTGGAGACGCAGAACCCCTTCTACACGCTGACCCGCTCGGTGGCCCGCTGACAGCCTCGGACAGCGCGTCCATCCGCTGCGTCGCATCCGGTCCCGGCCGAAACTGAATACCCAGCAGGCCATGGCCCCGCCGGCCCCTGATCGCTCTGCACCCGTGGCACAGTGGCCTCATGAATGCCCTGCCGACACCGGTCCTTCAGCTCAGTCGGGATATCAGTGCCGAGCCGGTCGGGATTCCGCAATTCGGTTTCGGCACCTACAAGGTCCAGTTGGTCACCTGACCCTTCGCCCATCAGGTCGGCAATCAGCCGAGTTCGTCCGAGCTGGGAGAATGGGGAACCATGGCACAGCATTCGGGCCGCAGGTACGGCGGAAGCGCGGGCAAGCGCAAACGTCCCGCACAGCACAACCGCAACCGTTCCGACGCGTCTCCTCGCCCGGCTGGGCGCATCGACGCCAACCGCAACAACCCAGCCGGCACCAATCCGGGCAGCAAGGGAAACGCGGATGCGGCACGCACGCCCGTGGACCGGCACGACGACTCCAACTCGATCGGCACGTCCAACCTCCGTCAGGCGTGGGTGGCGTGCAGCATGCCGGCTTTCGTCATGGTGGCCCTGGCTCTGGTCGCAGAGCTGCTTGCCTTTGGGCAGCTGCCGAACATGGTGCCTCGTCATCTCGGCGCCGGCGGCGTGCCGGACGTCTGGTGGCCGCGCGCTTCATGGCTGGCCTTCACCCTGGGCATGACGATCTTCTTCGCGCTGCTGATCCTGGTCGGCGGCATAGTGATGAGCATCGCTCCGAAGACCTTCCACCTCCGCAATCAGGAGAATCTGGCCTACTGGAGCCATCCGGATCATTGGCCGCTCATGCGGCAGCGGCTCTGGGTGCTGGCAGGATGGCTGGCCGGTTTCTTCTCGCTCTATCTCGCCATCGCGCTGAGCATCTATGCGCTGGGTCCCACCTGGAATCTGCCGCACTGGATGAACTTCGCCGTGATGCTCGGGGGTCTCGTCGCCGGTGTCGTCTGGCTGTTCATCGCCTGGCGCAGGATGGCCGCCATCCCCGACGAAGACCGCTGAGGAATCAGGGCTCAGCACCCCGGTGCGCGACATCTGACCCGACGATCCTCCCACCGGGCAAAATCCGCCAAGAACGCCATCGAACATTGGTTCCGGCACGGGTTGCCCGTGCCCCCTCGCCGGCCCGCACGGATTCATCCGGGCCTCTCCGTCAGACCGCCAACAGCCGGGCACAGGCCGCCGATAGGATTCTCTGTGGACAACGACCGTCCCGCGCAGACATCACGGCACCGAAGCCATGGACGGAGGCTGCGCGCACACGACAGGTGGTGCTCATGACAAGCACTGAAAGCGTCGATCTGGGCAAGCTGGACGACGGGGAAATCACGACGACCCTAGCGGATCGCATCAAGCAGTTCATCCTGGAGGAGGGCCTGGCCCCCGGAGACATGATCCCCCCGGAGACAGAACTCGGTGCCCATCTGGGCGTCAGCCGATCCTCGGTGCGGGAGGCCATCCGTTCCCTCGCTGCCCTCGACATCGTCGAGGTCCACCACGGCACCGGCACCCGAGTGGGCAATCTGGATCTCACCCCCATGGTGCAGAATCTGCTGTTCCGCAGCGAGGTGCGTCCCGGGGATGCGGTGAGCAGCTTGCGTGAGGTGGTGGACGTGAGGCTGACCCTCGACCTCGGGCAGGCCGAGAACGTCGTCGCATCCCTCACCGGCACCCACGACAAGACGCTCCACCGGCTCGCCAACGAAATCGAAGAGCTCGGCAACCGGGGTGAAAACTTCGAAATCCAAGACAGGGATTTCCACGGCCGCATCGTGCCGCGCACCGCGGGGCACCTCATCAACGATCTGATGCAGGCCTTCTTCGATGTCCACACCACGCTGCTCCACGAGCTGGACGTGCCCGCTGACGAGGAGTTCCACGAGACCCTCGCGGCCCATGAAGCCATGCTGTGCGCTGCTGAGGCAGGCGACCTCGACGCCTACCGGGATGCTGTGCTGAGTCACTACCAGCCGCTGGTGCGCGCGCTGGAATCCTGGGACGAGATGTCCTGGGTCTGAGTCCTGGTCCGAACGGGCCTGGACCTGGGGCCCCGCCCATGCCTTGGCCTGGTCCTCAGCTGTTGCTGAGTTGACCTCGGTTGCGGTGTCGGGCAGCCTTCCGATTGCTCACTCTGTGCATCGTCCAGTCACGGGCCGAGACGCTGGTGAGGGCATAGACCACCAGGACATCGCCGATCAACCGCAGCAGCAACAAGACGCCAGGCATGTTGCTGAACAGAGCATTCCACAGACCGATGACCAGGCTGACGGTCATCATGACGAGCAATATCAACCGCGCCGTGTTCTTCCCCTGGAAAACCAGCCAGGTCAGCCCCGCCGTCGCCAGTGCCCACAGGGTCAGCACGACCGTGATGAGGACGATGACAGTGGTCCGCGAGTTTCCCGAAGTGACCACCATTTCGGAGAAGTCTTGTGACATGGTGATCAGCGCCGCGCAGATCTGAGCCGCCGTCGAGACCGCGACGATGAGGCATGCCAGTGCAACCGGCAGCGGACGACGCCCGACGTCCTCCAGGACAGGCATCGGCGCGGGGCGCTGGCCCGACCACGGAACGTCCACTCCGCTCACGTCGATCACCGGGAGGTTGCCATCGGTGTGCACCGCGTCGCCGCCGCCGTTGCGTGCGTGGTAACCGGTGGAGAAATTCTCAATCACGTCCACTGAGATGTCGGCGGAGCTGTCCTTCATCGTGGAGATGATGTGATCGCGCTCCATGTCAATGTCGGCAGCGACCTTGTGGGTGACCTGCAGAGTGAAGAGCGAAAGGCCTACCGACTTGTCGTATGTGCCCGCGGCAAGCCATTCCACCCGTCGGCCCCCTGGTAGCGGCCAGTCGGGCGGGCAGTGCCAGAAACGCACGTGGTGACGCTGGGAAGGGTTGCCGGCCACCTCCTGCTGGTATGCGAAATCCTGCTGGCGCCCGAAGAGGAACAGCGGGCTGACCGGGGCATGTGCATAGCTGCGGTGCAGCAACGAGGAGGAGACGATCCGCAAGGCGGAAGCCAGGCTCACCGGGTCCGCCTCGGTCCACCCCGCCTGCTCCATCACTTCGTGAATCTGGTCGGCTTCGCCCACCAGTGCCAGGTTCACCGGATCGCCGAGCAGCCCATCACCGGTGCGGGAACGCCCGATGAAGTAGCCGGGCACATAGAGCATGGTGAGCATGTGGTGGATTCGCGGCAGCGCCAGATAGGCCAGTACGAGGTAGAAGGCGAGCATGTAGAGCGGATCGACCCAGTGACCGATGCCCTTCCGCAGCACCACCACGGCGAGCAGCAGCGACAGCACGGTGGCGACGATGAACAGCACATCGTCAAGGAACCCGCCAGCACGCAGGCGGGGAATCCAGAACTGCCTGCGGTGGATCAGCTTCAGTTCAGTGCTCGACGCCATGAATGCACCTCGGTGATTGGGAGAACTCTGCGGCCCCACTCTGCCACGGCGTGAGAGCCCTCACGCCGCGTTGAATGCATCGTGGATCGAATGTCCTCGCTCTGCAGTGAAGACTTCGCGGATTTCCCATGCGTCCTCGCACCATCGTGGCAGCTGTCGCTTTCGTCCCGACTCGCTAGCCTGGGTCCCATGCCTCGATTCGAGCCCTTCGCAGCGTTGCGCTATGCCCCGACGGTCGACCTGGACAAGGTGATCGCACCGCCCTATGACGTGATCAGCGATTCCGACATCGCGGCGCTGGAGTCCCTCGACGAGCACAACATCTCCTGGATCGACGATCCGAAGGGCGGCGAGGATCGCTACCGCACAGCGGCGCGAAGGCTTGATGACTGGTTGGCCGAGGGCGTGCTCGTGCAGGACGACCGGCCGAGCTTCACCATCTACCGGATGGCCTTCACCGATGCCGCAGGCAAGGATCGGATCATCTCGGGCGTGCTGGGCGGTCTGGAGGTGGTCGACGAGGGCTCCGGCGGGGTGCTCCCCCACGAACACACCACCAGGAAGGCGGTGAACGATCGCCTGGACCTCACCCGCGCCACCGGCACCAATGTGTCGCCGGTCTGGGGGCTGTCACTGGCGAGCGGGCTCACCGGCATCCTCACCCCGCCGGGCGAACCGATCGGCGCTGTGACCGTGGACGGTGTGCATCACTCGGTGGAACGCGTCACCGATCCGGCCAGGATCGCCGCGATCCAGCAGATCATCGGCGCCGATGATGTGCTGCTGGCAGATGGGCACCACCGCTACCACATCTCGGTGCTCTACCGCGACGAGGTGCGCGCCGCGACGGGCCGCCATGACACCGACGCCGAGTACACGCTGGGCTTCGTCAACGAACTGGTCGAGCATCAGCTCTCGATCGAGGCGATCCATCGCCTGGTGGACGGCCTGCCGACCGAGGATCTGGTGGCAGCCCTCGAGCCCTACTTCGAGATCCAGCCGATGGATGCCCCGGTGGAGCCCGGCACCCTGACGCAGATGGTCGACCAGGCACGCCTGGTGCTGCTGTATCCCGACAGCCAGGCGAGTTGGCTCATCCCCCGTCCAGGCCTCTTCGACGATGTGCGCGCGCTGGACGGCGCCTGGCTGGAGAAGGTCTTCGACGACACCGATGCGGTTCTCACCTATCAGCACGGGCTCACCGGGATGAACCAGGCGGTCGGCTCGCACAGCGCCGGCATCCTCATCCGCCCGACCAGCCTGGACGAGATCATGCGCACCGCGCGCGAGGGCCTGTTGATGCCGCCGAAGTCGACATTCTTCACCCCGAAACTGCGCACCGGATTCGTGATGCGCCGTACCGCGAAGCTGTGACGCCGCACCCGGGCGAGTGCCCCGGTGCCGCCTGAACCTGCGCCTCACAGGCCTCGCCGCCGCTCACAGGTGAATCTCCAGGCCCTGCGGGCGAGCTGTCCACTGTACCCACGGTTGGCCCGACCTGCTGCCAGCCGCCACGGGCTCGCACGATATTCTTGGCCCGTCATGACGACAGCCGACCGCGCTGGCCAGGCTGCGTCCACGGACCAGGAGGATTGATGGCAGAGCGGATTGCGAACGCTCAGTTCGCAAGCAAGGTGATGAGCGCCTCAGACGCCGCGGCACTCGTTCACAACGGTGCAGTGATCGGATTCAGCGGGTTCACCGGTTCCGGTTACCCCAAGGAATTCCCGCCGGCCCTGGCCGAGCGCATCAAGGACGCCCGGAGCAAGGGCGAAGATTTCAAGGTGAGCCTCTACACCGGTGCATCGACCGCACCGGAGCTGGATGGCGCGCTGGCCGAGACCGGTGGCGTGCAGCTGCGTTCGCCGTACCAGTCCGACCCGAAGATGCGCAAGGCGATCAACGACGGCACCACCTACTACTCCGACGTGCACCTGTCCTTCATGGCCGGACAGGTTGCGGCCGGTTTCTTTCCCAAGCCCGACTTCGCCGTCGTCGAGGTTTCCGCGGTCACGCCCGAGGGTGAGCTCGTGCCGTCGTCCTCGGTCGGCAACAACCGCACCTGGCTTGAGCTCGCCGACAAGGTGATCCTCGAGGTCAACGAGTGGCAGTCCGAAGATCTGCGCGGCATGCACGACATCTACTACCCCGCCGGTGCGCTGCCCCCGAACCGCATCCCGATCCCGATCACCCATGTCGGTGACCGCGTCGGCCAGGAGACCATGACCGTCGATCCTTCCAAGGTCGTCGCCGTCGTCAAGACCAACGACCCGGATCGCAACTCGGCCTTCAAGCCGATCGATGAGGCCTCCCGCGCCATCGCCAACTACCTGCTCGACTTCCTCGACTACCAGGTGAAGACCGGGCTCATCCCGAAGAATCTGCTGCCCCTGCAGTCCGGCGTGGGCAATATCCCCAATGCTGTGCTCGACGGCCTGCTGCACTCCGATCTGGAGGGCCTCACCTCCTACACCGAGGTGATCCAGGACGGCATGATCGACCTGATCGACGCCGGCAAGCTGGAGGTCGCCTCCGCGACGGCTTTCTCGTTGAGCCCGGAGGTCGCGCACAAGATGAATGAGAACGCGTCCTTCTATCGCAAGCACATCATCCTGCGTCCCCAGGACATCTCGAACAACGGAGAGGTGATCCGCCGCCTCGGTGTGATCAGCTCGAACGGCATGATCGAGGCCGACATGTACGGCAATGTGAACTCCACGCATGTCATGGGCACCCGCATGATGAACGGCATCGGCGGTTCCGGCGACTTCACCCGCAATGCCTTCATCAGCTGCTTCGTGAGCCCGTCCACCGCCAAGGGCGGCAAGATCTCTGCGATCGTGCCGATGGTCTCCCACGTGGACCACACAGAGCACGATGTGCACGTGATCATCACCGAGCAGGGCCTCGCCGATCTGCGCGGCCTGGCCCCGCGTCAGCGCGCCAAGGTGATCATCGAGAAGTGCGTACACCCCGACTACAGGGAACAACTCAAGGACTACTACGAGCGCGCCTGCGCCACGAGCAAGTTCCAGCAGACCCCGCACATCCTCGAGGAGGCGCTCAGCTGGCACCAGAGGTTCAACGAGACCGGTTCGATGCGCAAGGAGTCATCGCTGGCCTCAGCGTGAGTGAAGGCTGACTCCGGCATCACGCCGGTTCCGTGAGGAGCTGGTGAGTGGCTGAGGGCGGGTCCGCAGATGCGGGCCCGTCCTCAGCCTTTTTGTTCGTGTCGTTCGTGTCGTTCGTGTCGTTCGTGTCGTTCGTGTGCCGGACGAGAGGTCTTCGCCGGCTCCGGATCACGGTGAAGCGTGCCTCGCCTGCACCGCCCGCCGTCAATGGCTGGCCTCTCCGGTCGAGGATGGCATCCCCACAACGACTGGTTGACCTTGCCCTTCATGGACACACGACCGACGGTGGCCGATGCATCCGATGATGCTGGAGGCCGGCCCGGAAGCGCTTCCTTCAGCCGAGCAGGATGTCGCGCAGCTCCGAGCTGGTGTCCACCAGGGCAATGGACTTCTGCTCCGCGAGTTCGGCATTGTCGCCGGCTCCCCAGGTGACGCCGATACCGTCCATGGGCACTGCGGCGGCGGCCTGAAGATCGTAGATCGCATCGCCGATGTAGACGGCGTCCTGCGGGGCGATGCCCACATTCTTCAGACCCAGAAGCAGCGGCTCCGGCTCGGGCTTGTGCTTCACGGTGTCCTCCATGCCGCACACCACCGAGATCGTGTCCGGGAAGCCGGTGACGTGCAGACCCTGCGCAGCGAGCGGAGTGCGCTTCGCGGTGGCGACCGCGGTCTTCATGCCGTGCGCCGCCAGCTCCCTGGCCAGCTCTGGCATCCCGTCATAGGCGCGCACCATGTCGTCGTGGTGGGCGTCGACCCAGCTGCGGTAGCTGTCCTGCAGTTCTGCGGCCCTGTCAGGAGCTTCGGCGGTCATCACGTCCGGGGACGGCAGGCCGATGAAGGTGAGCACCTTTTCCCGCGGCAGGTCGACGCCGAGCACCTCGTGGAAGGCGTGCGTGAAGCCGTCGACGATGAGGTCGAGGGAATTGACGAGCGTCCCGTCGAGGTCGAAGAGGGCCAGCTTCCAACGCAGTCGAGTAGGGCTCACGGAACCCAAGACTATGGCATCGTCGCCCAGCAGAGGATGACGCCCGAGGCCTCACAGGGTGCGCCAGCTAGTCTGGTGCAGGTCACAGCGCGATCGGTGGGAGGCGTCGATGGATCCGGGAAGCATGGACGAGATGCCCGACGGCGTCGCCCGGTCGGCGTCGGACAGGGGCACCGCCGGAACGACTCCCTCAGTGAAAGCAGAAGTCGATCCCATGACTGTCGGCCCTGCAGCTGAGGACACTGCAGCTGTCAGCACTGCGTCCGAGGGCATCGGTGTGCCGCCGGCGATGCCCATTGCGACTCTTCCTCCGATCGAGCCCACCCACAGGGGTGTCAGGCTGTCACCGCGGACGGGTGAACCGCGACGAACTGGCGTGATCGTGGTGTCGCAGTGCCTGCTCTACGCCGCCGCCGCTGCAGCAGGCGCTGGCTACGCCCATTACTGGTGGGTGGCCATGCATGTCTCGCGGTTCTTCGACTCGGCCTGGGTGGTGGGCTGGTTGCAGCCTCGCCCCGGTGGCGCCGCGTCGGTGCTGCTGGTGATCGGGCTGGCGGCATGCGTCGCAGCCATGCTCAGCGCGCCTTTCGTGGTGGCCTACCAGGCCTGGACGGGGCTGCGCGCGACGCGCGTCTTCGGCTGGACGGCCATCGGCGTCTCGCTGCTGGGAATACTGTTCAACCCCATTGCCTGCCTGTCGATCCCTCTCACGGCAACAGGGGTCGGGATCCTGTGGCAACGTGCCGCCGGCCGTTATTTCGCCCAGTGGCAGCGGCTGCGCACACCGCCCGAGCCTGCACCTGCACCGGAGCCAGGCGATGTCTTCTACGGGCGGCTGCCGCGTTTCCAGTGACGAGCCGGGCTCATGTGCCCCCGCCGAAAGTGCTCGCGCGAGCAACACCGGCAAACCGTGCGGAATCCATCCCTCGATCGCGCAGGAGGCGGTTTTGTGCCGTCGGGACCAGTGCGCGACAGGTTCTGCACGGTTCGGGTTCGCTCCCCGACGGTTCTGGGAGCTCGAGCCGATGCGCTAGACTCAGCGAGGCTCCAGGCCGTGCGGGCGTAGCTCAGTGGTAGAGCGCCAGCTTCCCAAGCTGGACATGCGGGTTCGATTCCCGTCGCCCGCTCCATGTGCGGAATCCCTTGCCAAACCATCATCGCAAGGGAAATTCGGCCATGACGACGGCCCGTGAGCTGTTCCACGCTGCCTCCACCATCCTGCTGGACTTCGACGGCCCGGTTGTGGGCCTTCTGCCTCCACCGCTCAACAGCCAGCTGGCCGAGACCGCGAAGGCGGCGTTCCGGCAGTCGCTGGGGTTCCTGCCGCCCGAATTCACTGACACCACTGATCACATCGCAATCATCAAAGCTGCCGGCCGCTCGGGAAGCTCGGCCGCACTTGCTGCGGTGGAACGGACATGCACCCGGGCGGAGACTGACGCGGCCCTGGTCTCCACTCCCACACCAGGCGTCTCGGATCTCCTGGATGCCGCGCGCCAGCACGGGAAGACCGTGGTCATCGTCAGCAACAACTGCCCTGCATGCATTTCCGCATTCCTGGCGGCACAGGGGCTCGCCGAATTCGTCGACGGCATCGTCGGCCGGGATCCTCAGCACCCGGAGTTGATGAAACCTGATCCGGATCTCCTCGACCGCGCCCTCGCGCTGGCCGGCTCACCCTCTCCGTGCACGTGCTGCTTCATCGGGGACTCCCTGACCGATGACGAAGCCGCGGCCGCCCGTGGGATCTCCTTCTTGGGCTATGCAAAGTCAGCCCGCCACGCACTGCGATTCAAGGACCACGGCACTGAGGTCACGGTTCACGCACTGACCGACATGCTGTGAGCCGTGCCCTGCCGCATTTCCACCGATCTCACGCAGCCGGCTTCCAGCCCAGTGAGGGCGCGACATGCTCGGCGAAGGCCTCCACCAGACGCAGGTTGAAGGCCACACCGAGATGGCTCGGGATGGTGAGCATCAGGGTGTCCGCAGTGGCCACGGCCGCATCATCGGCAAGCTCCATGATGAGCGCGTCGGGCTCGCCCACATAGGTCTTGCCGAAGGTGGCCCGGTAGCCGTCGATGTAGCCGACGCCCTCCCCCTCCGCGCTGGCCCCGAAGAGCGCCCGGTCCTTGTCGTCCAGGATCGGGAACACCGTGCGGGACACCGAAGTGCGTGGCGTGCCCTCATGCCCGGCCTTGCGCCAGGCCTCCCGGTAGGCCTCGATCTGCTGGGCCTGCAACTCGTCGAAGGGTATGCCGCGGTCCTCGGTGAGCAGCGTGGAGGACATCAGATTCACGCCCGTCCTCGCCGCCCATTGGGCGCTCTCGACCGACCCTGCACCCCACCAGACGTGGGAGGCCAGGCTGTCAGAGTGGGGCTCGATGCGCTGCATCCCGCGGCCACCGCCCATCGGGCTCTCGGGGTCGCGCTCGGCAAGGCCCTCGCCGCGAATCGCCCGCATGAACAGGTCGAAGTGACTGTGCGCGATGTCGGCGCCACGCGGGTCCTTGGATCCTGTGTAGCCGAAGGCCTCGTACCCCCTCACCACGGTCTCTGGCGATCCCCGGCTCACGCCGAGTGCAAGTCGTCCGCCACTGAGCAGATCCACTGCCGCGGCATCCTCCGCAAGGTGCAGCGGGTTCTCATAGCGCATGTCGATGACGCCGGTCCCCACCTCGATGTGCTCGGTGCGCACCGCAATGGCCGCCAGCAAGGTCATCGGGGAGGACTGCTGCCGGGCGAAGTGATGCACCCGGAAGTACGCGCCGTTGACCCCGAGCTCATCCATTCCCTGGGCCAGGTCGATGGCCTGGAACATCGAATCGGCAGCTGTGAGCTGCTCACCCCCGCCAAGAGGTCCGTAGTGCCCGAAGGACAAAGTTCCGAAACGCCGCATGGATCGTTCAACATTCAATTGATCGTCCCTATTCCGCATGCACCGCCGACGGAATAGCCTCAACCACCAACGCGCTGGGAATGGAGAAGCGCTGGACTTGATGCAGCATCCGGTGTCGCCAACGGGGCCTTCACACGGTACGTGCCATTGCCGGCGACCACCGGACGTCGTCCGCGAACCGACGAGGAGATCGAGATGAGTCAGGACCCGGACGATCCGGTGGCCCACAAGCCGCCAGCCGAACGCAACGAGACGGTGGCCGAAAGCCTGGACCGGAACTGGAGCGAGCTGCTGCAGGAGTTGCGGGTGAGCCAGACGGGAATCCAGATCCTCTCGGGTTTCCTGCTCACGCTGCCCTTCCAGGCGCGTTTCATCGATCTTCACGGGGCTCTGCTGGGGATTTACCTCGCCGCCGCCCTGATGGCGACGCTGTCCACCGCTCTGATCATGGCCCCGGTGATGGCGCACCGGCTGCGATTCCGCCACCATGCGAAGGACGATCTGGTGCGATTCGGGAACTTCCTCGCAAAAGCCGGCCTCGGCTGCCTCGGTCTGACCGTGGCCCTGGTTGTCACAGTGGTCTTCGGGTTCACGATCGATCTCAGGGTAGGAATCATCACGGGCATCTGCTGTCTGCTCGGATTCGTGCTGCTGTGGGGCGTGCTGCCCACGCTGCTCGTGCGCAGCTCCCCAACGACCCCGTACCGACGGGAACCTCGCTGATCCCGCAGTTCGACGTCCCTCGTGTCAGTGGTCTCGCCTCTCAGTGATCCCGCAGGGCCTTGATGAGTTCGTCCTTGGTCATCTTCGACCGGCCTTCGACATCCAGTTCCCTGGCGCGCTGCAGCAGTTCGTCCTTGGTGCGGTCGGGATAGTCCTCGGCCTCGCCGCCCTTGCGCCCGACCGCCTTGCGAGAGGTCGCCGCTGCGGCATTGGAAATACGGGCGGCCTTCTCCTGACTGGCACCTTGATCGCGAAGGGCCTCGTACATCTCCGGATCCTTGATGGACGGATTGTCCGCTTCCCGGCCAGCCCTCGCACTCTTCTTGACGGGTTTCTTCTCAGCCATCGTCGCCCCCTCAACCACATGGATATCTACCGAGTGTGACCCGAAATCCTGAAAATCAACAGTGCCGAAGACCAACCCGGCTCATCACGGGGACGCACAAGCCAATGCTGCAGGGACGCAGAACGGCACGGCGCCCACCCCAGGAGGAGCGGACAGCCGTGCCGTCCGAATCAACAGGCCGGTGGTTCAGCGAACCAGTCGGGCGGTGCCGCCGGTGGCCAGGCTGACAACCTCGTCCTTGGTGGCGAGCGAGGAGTCGCCAGGAGTGGTCATTTCGAGCGCGCCGTTGGCTGCGCCGTACTCCACGCAGGTGGCCAAATTCTGGCCGGCCAGCAGGCCGAAGACGAAGCCGGCACCGAAGGCGTCGCCGCCGCCGACCCGGTCGAAGACCTCCAGGCCGTTGCGGAAGGTGGACTTGAGCAGACCGGTCTCGGGAGACCAGGCCAGCGCACCCCAGTTGTTGGTGGTGGCGCTCGCCACGGTGCTGATGGTGGTGGCGATGACCTTCAGGTTCGGGTAGGCATCAGCCACTCGGTTGATCATCGACTCGAAGCTGGCCACGGTCTGATCGGTCAGGCCTGCGTCCATGCCCTCGACCGGGAAGCCGAGGCCGGAGCTGAAGTCTTCCTCGCTGCCGATCATCACGTCGACCAGCGGCGCGATGGCGCGGTTGGTCTTGATGGCATGCTCCTGGCCACCGTTGTTCATCCAGATGCTCGGGCGGTAGTTGACGTCGTAGGACACGATGGTGCCGTTGCGGTGAGCCGCCTCGACAGCCGCGATGGTCGTCTCAGTGGTCTTGGCGGACAGACCGGCGAAGATGCCGCCGGTGTGCAGCCAGCGCACACCCAGCGTGCCGAAGAGCTCGTCGAAGTCGATGTCGTCCTTGCCGAGCTGGCTGGCCGCGCTGTTGCCGCGATCGGACACGCCGAGGGCGCCGCGCACGCCGAAGCCGCGCTCGGTGAAGTTGAGGCCGTTGCGCACGGTGGCGCCGATGCCGTCGTAGGGTACCCACTTGATCAGGCTGGTGTTCACGCCACCGGTGAGGATCAGGCCCTCCAGCAGGTGACCCACCTCGTTGTCGGCGAAGGCTGTTGCCACAGCGGTGCGCTGGTTGAACACGCGGGACAGGCCACGGATGACGTTGTACTCGCCGCCGCCCTCCCAGACGTCAAATGCTCGTGTGGCGCGGACGCGCTTCGGGCCGGGATCCAGCCGCAGCATCACCTCGCCCAGGGACACCGCATCAAAACGGCATTCACTGGCGGGACGCAGCGGAAGGACAGGCGCCGGTGCGGATGTCGATTCACTCATTCTTTCATCTCCATAGGTCATGGACTGTTGTCTCTCGGTCATTCGATGCCGACTGTGCGGCGCATTGGCCGCAAGGGCTCCGACCGAGCTGAGGCACTCAACGTGAGCACCTCGCTTGGATCACGAGCCAACAGATCAGACTCCACGCCACGCCCGCGGTCACCAAGCCCGAAGTCACGCTACACGAGCCGGGATGGGGTCACTGGACGGGTACGCGAGGCGAGATGGAGCCTTCCTCACCAGAGAAATCCCGATGTCCATGAGCGCGCGACCGCAGTCGAGAGGACGCTGAATTCCGGAATCGGCCCGGAGCAGGTGTGTCCGAGGAGATCGACGCTGCGCCATTCTCCGGCCATCAGCATGCCCACCATCAACAGGATTGGACAATCATCGCGGCACCCTGGCCGCCGCCGATCGCGATGGCAGCCAGCCCGTACCCGCCATGTCCGCTGCGGACCAGCTCGCTGAACAGGCGCACGAGGAGGATCGCACCGGAGGCCGCCCAGGGATGCCCCAGCCCGATCGCGCCGCCCTGCGGGCAGATCCGCGTCTCGTCGATGCCCAGCCCATCGGCGCAGGCCAGCACCTGGGCGGCGAAGGCCTCATTGAACTCGATGGCCGCCATCTGGTCCAGACCGACGTGCGCCTGGTCCCGCGCAGCCTCGACGGCCGGCACGATCCCCCATCCTGGCCGGTCCGGATCGCATCCGGCCGATGCGCAGCCGACAATCCTCAAGCCAGGCACACCCAGGGCGCGGTGAGTCTCGGCGTCGACCATGGTGACTGCCGCCGCGCCATCGCTGATTCCGCAGGAGCTCGCCGCCGTCACCGTGCCCTCGGGGCGGAACTGCGGCCGGAAATGCGCCAGTCGTGCCGCGGTGAACCCCGGGCGGGGCCGCTCATCGCGCAACTGCCCTGCCACCGTGACGATCTCCTCGTCGTATCCACCGGCATCGCGAGTGGTCACGGCGAGCATGTGCGAGCGCAGCGCATAACGGTCCTGACGCTCGCGGGTGATGCCATGTTCTTCGGCCAGCAGATCGGCGGCGATGCCCATGTCCGGGTCCTGCCAGGGCGCGGGAGCGAAGGGCGCCCGCTCGAAGGGCCGAGCCGGCTCCTTTCCCGTGGGCGGCCACAAGGTGAGAGGCTGGGTCGAGACGGCCTGCACGCCCCCGGCGAGCACCACTCCCCGCACGCTGCGGCAGCGGTGCCACGCGCATTCGAGGGCCGCCATCCCCGAGCCGCACTGCTGGTCGACCGTCACGGCCGGCACTCTCGTGTTGATGCCCGCGGCCAACGCGGCCAGGCGGGCAGGGTTGCCACCGGGCCCCCGGACATTGCCGAGGATCACCTGCGAGACGTCGAGACCCTCGGGCAGCCGGTCGTCCAGTGCGGACAGCACCGGCGCCGCCAGCTGTGTGGTGTCGAGGTCGCGGAAGCAGCCGCCCCGGTTGCCGATGGCGGTGCGCAGGGCGCCGATGATCACCGGTGCGTTGCCGTGTCGATCTGCGCTGCCACCGTTGTGCCCCGGCTGCTCGAGGGCAGCTGATCGCAGCGCGAATCGGGGCGTCGCACTGGTGGTGGGGCCATTCGCTGGTGGTTCCGCACCAGTCACCCGAGCACCATCGGCCGGAGCAGTGCCCAGTCCTGCTCCCCGGGCTGCACCAGGTGCGGAGCTCGTCGATTCTCCGGACTCGGGACTCATCGGCAGCTACCCGATTCGGCTCGGGGTTCTGAGAGTTGTTCTGTCAATGCCCGGGTGTCGACCTTCCCGGCCGGGGTGAGCGGAGGCTTGGGCACCCACGCCCAGTGGCGCGGGCGCAGTGCTCCGGACAACTCCTGCTTGGCCCAGGCACGCAGCGGGTCGAGATCGTCCTGATCGGTCACCACCGCGGTGAGCACCTGCCCGACATGCGCATCGGGGCAGCCCAACAGGTACAGCTCGCCGTGCGTGACCACGGGGCGCATGCGGGCCAGCAGCGGCGCCAGCGGAACCGTGGCTCCGGCGGTGGTGATGGCACCCTCCCGGCCGTCGACGAGCAGGTGCGTTCCCTCGAGCCGGCCGAAGTCGTTGACCGTCGAGAATCCGCTCTGCTGGCGGGGCAGGGGCGTGTAGGCGCCGTCCTTGACCACGCCCTCGCACATCCAGGGCGAGCGCACCCAGATGTGTCCCTGCCGGATCTGGACATCGACCTGGTCGAAGAGTGCGAGGTCGGCTGCACTGGTGCCCATCGCGATCATCGAGAATTCCGCGGTGCCGTAATAGTGCGAAAGGTGAAGCCCCTGGTCATGGGCCCGTTCAGCGACCACCGGGGACAGCCCGTCGCCGGCGATGATCGCGGACTGCAACCGCGGGTACCGCGCCAAGCCCTGGTCGAGCAGACGAACCAGACGTGCTGGGGTGAGCTGGGCCACCGTGGCCGAACCGGGATCACTCACCGTCCAGGACGCCGATATGTGGTCGGCAATGCAGGCGGCGAAGAGATTCATCGTGGCGGACATCGGCCCGGGAATCCAGATGCGATCCTCGGGCCCGAGATCGCATCGGCGCGCAATCGCATCGAAGCTGTCGACCCAGGAATCCGTGGTCCTCACGATGGTCTTGCTCGTCCCGGTGGTCGTACCCGAGGTACGGAGCCCGACCAGCCGGTGGTCGCGGTGCGCCTGCCAGAACTGGGCGACAGCATCGGGCCTGGTGGTGAGCACCTCAAGTGTGCCGAGGTCGACGAATGCCGCAGCCGCATTGCGGACCGCGGGCCGTTTCGACGGTACCGCTGCCTGCTCGTGCTTCTCACGGTCCGACGCGACAGCTGTCACGGCACGCCTCCTCTGTCGACCGTGAAAGTGTAGGCCTCGATACTGAACACTGTTCAGGAGGGCCATGGGCGGGGTCGGATGCAGACCTCTCCTCGCGGAACCGTGCGGAATCCAGCTCCGCTGGCCGATTCGGAACGGTTTCGCCCACCCGACCCCACGAGCGAGGGATCCCGGGCGGGTTGCCGCCCGGTCCCAAGGGCCTGCCCGGGCTCAGGAGCCCACTACCGTGGGTACACGTGACATCGCACGACGAACGGAGCCCGGTGAACCTGCCACCCTTCGACACCTTGACCGATCCCACGCCGCTGAGCCGCTACATGGGCATCGAGACGGTGGAGGTCAGCCCTGCCCATGCGGTGGCAACCATGCCGGTGGCCCCCAACACCCAGCCCTACGGGCGGTTGGCCGGCGGCGCGACGATTCTGTTGTGCGAAGGCATCGCCTCCCGGGCCGCAGCCTCGCACGCCAAGACGCTGGGCAAGATCGCCCTCGGGCTCGAAGTGAACACCACCCACCATTCCGGTGCCACCCATGGGCATGTCACCGCCGTGGCGGACGCCATCCATCTGGGACGCTCCGTTGCCACCTACACCGTCACCGTCACAGGTGAGGACGACCGCCTCATCAGCACCGCACGTGTCACCTGCATGCTGGTCGATGCCCAGCGAACCCGGCCGGGCCGCGTCGACGCCCCGAAGGACTCGGCCGGGTCGCGAGAGGCAGAGCCGCTGACCTGACTGCGCGTCATGCCCCCCCCGGTGCCAGGAATGTCCGCAGGGATGAACGCTTTCTTCCCGTGATGCACGGTCCATCTCGTGGCAGGCTGAACCCAGCGCAGGCACCTGCGATGAGCTGCCTGCGCACCGCCCGCACAGCTGAAAGAGGATTGCCGATGTCCGAACCCACCTACCACCTGCCCCAGCAACGAAAGCTGGTCACCGCGTTGCCCGGGCCGGCATCCCTCGAGCTCGCGGAACGCAGGAACAAGGTGGTCGCACGCGGCGCGTCGTCGTCCTCACCTGTGTACATCACCGCCGGCGATGGCGGGGTGCTCGTGGATGCGGACGGCAACTCGCTGATCGACCTCGGCGCCGGCATCGCGGTGACCAGCGTGGGCGCCTCCGCCCCGAAGGTGGTGCACAACGTACAGGAGGCGGTCACCCGTTTCACCCACACGGCCTTCGGTGCTTCCCCCTATGAGAGCTATGTCGAGGTGTGCGAGCAGCTCGCCGAGCTGGCTCCTGGAGACTTCGACAAGAAGAGCGTGCTGCTGAACTCCGGCGCCGAGGCGGTCGAGAATGCCGTCAAGATCGCGCGCCACGCCACCGGCCGCAGCGCTGTTGCGGTGGCCGAGAACGCCTTCCACGGACGCACGAATCTGACCATGGGGCTCACGTCCAAGGCGATGCCCTACAAGGCCGGGTTCGGGCCCTTCGCCCCCGAGATCCACCACTTCCCGAGCTCCTACCCCTTCCAGGAGCCGGTGGAGATCACCGGTGAACAGGCCGCCCAACGTGCCATCGGTTACCTGGAGACCCGGGTCACTGCCGAACGGCTGGCCTGTCTGCTGGTGGAGCCGATCCAGGGTGAGGGTGGATTCATCGTGCCGGCGCCCGGCTATCTTGCGGTCCTGCAGTCCTGGTGTCACGAGCACGGCATCGTGTTCATCGTGGATGAGATCCAGTCCGGTATGTGTCGTTCGGGCAAGTGGTTCGCCTGCCAGTACGAGGACGTCGTGCCCGACATCGTGACCACCGCCAAGGCATTGGGTGGTGGTCTGCCGATCTCTGCGGTCACCGGGCGCGCCGAGATCATGGACACTGCACAGCCCGGCGGGCTCGGTGGCACCTATGCGGGTAATCCGGTCTCGTGCGCCGCAGCCCTGGGCGCCCTGGAAACAATGCGCGACTTGGACCTCTGCGCCCGGGCGTTGGCCATCGAGAAGCAGATCCGCGCCAGGCTCGAACCCCTGATCGGGTCGTCATCGTGCGTCGGGGATGTGCGCGGACGAGGAGCGATGATGGCTGTGGAATTCGTGCGTCCGGGCACCCGCACCCCCGACGCGTCGAAGACCGCCCAGGTTGTCGAGGATCTGCTGCACCACGGCGTCTTCGCGCTGAGCTGCGGCATCAACGGCAACTGCATCCGCTTCCTGCCCTCGCTGGTCATCCCGCCAGAACTGCTGGACGAAGCCCTCGCCCTCGTGGTGGCGGCCATCGGCTGATGGTGCCGCCAGCTGTGGCCCGAAGGCTTGCCGGAGCCGCCCCGCCGACTGGGCTCAGCGAACCGGCTGCGGCTCCGACACGACCTCTGCCAGCAACTCGCGCACGGCCCGCAGGCTTTCGCTGGTGGAGCGCACGCCATTCAGCTGATCGGCATTCCGGGCGCCTCCTGCCACGCGGTAGGGCGTACCGGCACGGTCCAGGGCCTTCAGGTCGACGGTATCCGCAGGAACCGACCCCGTCGCCACCACGAGGGTGTCCACCGGAACGCTCTTCGGCTCGCCGTCCACCATCAGCTCGGCCACGTTGGTGCGCACCCTGACGAGGTTCGCCGGTTGCAGGAACTGGGCCCCGGCCGCGTACAGCTCGCCCAGCGGAATCCACCGGGTGGTCGGGCTGGTGCCTGCCGCGAAACGCTTGGAGCCACGGCGGACGAGTGTCACGGCTGTGCACCTCGAGAGCAGGGTTGCGCCGACGTCGACGGCCACTCCCCCACCGCCGAGCACGAGGAGCCGGCCGAGATCGGCTTCCCCGGCCGGGGTCGCGGCAGCATCCTCCAGCGCCTGCTCGTAGCTCATGATGCGCACCGAACCATCGGTGTCGATGTCAGCAGTGCGGGCCTCCACTCCGGTGGTGACCAGCACCGCATCGAAGCCCGAGAGCTCCTCCACTGACGGCTGCGCCCCGGCAACCAGATTGGCTCCGAGCGCGCGCAGCCGCGTCACCCAGGCGTCGATCGCGAGGGCATAGTCCTGCTTGTCCGTGACCAGAGATGCCAGTCGCAGCTGGCCACCGAAGTGCGCGTCCCGCTCGAAGACGGTCACCCGGTGTCCACGCGTGGCCGCGTCGAGGGCCGCCGCCAGACCGGCCGGGCCAGAACCGACCACGGCAAGGCTCTTCGCGTGGTCAACGGCGTCCAGCGGGAACTCCGTCTCGAAGCCCGCCCGCGGATTGACCAGGCAGGAGATCGGCTTGCCCCACAGCGAATGGTCGATGCACGCCTCATCGCAGCCGATGCAGGCGATGGCCACGTGGCCGCCGCCCAGCGCAACATCGGGATCGGCCAGGAAGGGCCGCGCGATGGCCACCGCTGCAAGAGATGTGCCGGCCAATGCCTGTTCGGCTTCGTCGTGGCTGACCACCCGGTTGGAGCCGATCACCGGCGTGCCGGGAACTGCCCGGGCCACCCGGTCGTCCACGGGGAGCCAGGCGCCGTGCGGCACCGAGAACTGCACTGTGGGCGTGGTGGACTCGTGCCAGCCCACACCGACGCTCAGCGCATCCGCACCCGCTTCGACGAGCACTCTCGCCAGTTCGTCGACCTCCTCTGGGGTGGACGACCCGGGCATCAGATCATCGCCGGACAGCCGCACCGAGATCGGCAGATCGATCGCCGTGCGCACCGCTGCGACCACCTCACGGGCGAAATGCCGACGCCTGAAGGAGTCGCCTCCCCAGGCATCGGTGCGCTTGTTCGTGCGGGGCGAGCAGAACTCATTGATGAGATATCCCTCGGATGCCGAGATCTCCACGGCGTCGTATCCGAGTTCCGCGGAGTGCTTGGCGGCGCCCGCGAACGCGGCGATGGTGTCGGCGATGTCCTGCTCGGTCATCTCCACCGGCTCCACCCCGCGCGCCGGGCGCCAGGGAATGGCAGTGGGCGCCAGCGGCCGCTCGGACGGCCCACCCGGGCCGCGCGAATAGCGGCCCGCGTGGAACAGCTGCGCCGAGATGAGACCGCCGGCCTCGTGGACGCAGCGCACCGACTCGGAGAGCGGCCCATCGAACTCCGGCAGGCCGATCACGATGTCGTCGGCCACCGACCGGCCGCGCAGCTCCACCGCATAGCCGCCGGTGATGATCATCGCTGCGCCGCCGACCACCCGCTCGCGGTAGAAGGCGCCGAGCCGGCGCCCGTCCCGCTCGAAGCCGGTGTGCATGGAGCCCATCAGGATCCGGCCGGGCACCTCGAGTGTGCCGAACTGCCATGGCGTGCAGACCAGTCCCCCGGCCGTTGCCCTGGCGCCAGGTCCGGCGCTGCTCGGTCGCCCGGATCCAGGCACACCGGCAGTGGAGCGTGCTGCCATCATTCCCCCGTCAATTTCCGTGATTGCTGTTTCGCGTGTCCGCCACGTGCCGGGCCGCTACTTCCCAGCACCCCTATTTCTCAGTGTCATGGTGCGGACGCTCCACGGCATCGCGCAGCGGCGCCGTGGTGTCGGCCCAGTAGGGCGGCGCAACAATGGTGAGCCCGCCGTCCACCGAGAGCACCTGGCCGGAGATGTATCCGGCGTTCTCGGACAGCAGGAAGTCCACTGCAGCGGCCATGTCATCGGCGGTGCCGGGACGGCGCAGTGGGATCTTCTCGAGCACGGTCTGCATCGGAGCCATGCCGGGCACCTTGTGGTAGAAGAAGTCCAGCGAGTCGGTGTCGATGAGACCGCCGTTCACGGCATTCACCGTGATGTTGCGGGGGCCGTACTCGGCAGCCATGTAGCGCACCAGCGCCTCATCGGCAGCCTTGGCCGCACCGAGCAGGGCATAGGTGGGGAAGGCCCGCTGCGAACCGTAGCTGGTCACCACGACGATCCGGCCGCCCTCGGACATCAGGTGCGCGGCCCGCTGGGCACCCAGCACGAAGGGACGCACATTCATGTTGATGCAGCGTTCCAGGTGATGCGGCTTGATGTCGTCGATCGCCTTGAAGGCCGATGCGGCGGCATTGGAGACGAAGGCGTCGATCCGCGGGTAGTGCTCGATGACGGCGTCGAAGAGCGCGTTGACACCCTCGGCCGTCTCGATGTCGGCCTGCACGGTGATGCCGTCGGCGCCAGCGTCCCTGATCTCCTGCAGGGTCTGCGCCGCGAGGTCGGCGCTCTTCTTGTAGTTGACCACCACGTTCACGCCCTGACGGGCCAGCCGCAGGGCCAGCACCTTGCCGATTCCGCGCGAGCTGCCTGTGATGACGGCGACCTTGGGTGTGCTCATCTGATTACCTTCTCCTGTCATGCGGTGGATCACGCGTAGTTGGCGGTGCCGTCGAGGACGGCGCGGGCGACGATGAGGGACTGGATCTCGTTGGAGCCCTCCTCGAAGCGCTGGGCACGGGCGTCGCGGTAGACGCGCTCGATGGGCTCGCGCTTGAAGTAGCCGCGGCCGCCGAAGACCTGCAGCGCATTGTCGGTGACCTCGGCGAGCATGTCGACCGCCACCATCTTGCAGGCGCTGGACATCGCACCGGCGTCCGGACGGCCCTCGCCGAAGGCGCGTGCTGCCGCGTAGACGAGCTCGCGGGCAGCGAGGATCTTGGCGTGATTACGGGCCAGCATGAACTGGATGGCCTGACGCTTTGCCAGGGGCTTGCCGAAGGTGACGCGCTCCTTGGAGAAGTCGACCGCCAGCTGCTGGGCCCGCTCGGCCAGGCCGACGCAGCTCATCGCCACGGAGATGCGGCTGGGCAGCAGGAACCCGCCGAGCGCCACTTCGAGGCCCTGGCCCTCTTCGCCGATGAGGGCGGACACCGGGACGGGGGTGTCGTGGAAGTGCAGGATCGCGTGGTCGGTGCCGGTGATGCCCATGGTCAGGGAATCGTCGATCACCTCGGCGCCGGGCAGGTCGGTGTTGGGAACCAGCAGCGCCACGGTGCCCTCGTGGCCGGTGGTGCCCTCCAGCCGGGCGGTGAGCAGCCACCAGTCGCAGCTCACGCCGAAGGTGATGAGGTGCTTCTCGCCGTTCATGACGTAGGTGTCGCCCTCGCGGCGCACCGTGGTGCGGATGTCGGCACCGGTGCCCGCATCGGCCTCGGTGAGGGTGAACGCGATGCGCTTCTCCCCCTTGATCGTCGGAATGACGATCTCCTGCAGCTGTTCGGGGGTGGCGTAGCGCTCGACAGCGCGCCAGATGCCGTTGTTCACGTGCACGAGCATGCGAATCGAGGCATGCAGCCGGCTGAAATGCTCCATGAGCTGCAGGAAGCGCGGGAAACCGACGCCCCGCCCGCCCAGTTCCTCCGGCGCAGCCAGCGACAGATAGCCGCGCTCGCGCAGCTCGTCGACCAGCGCCTCGGGAACGGCGCCCTCCTGCTCGATGCGCTCCGACCACTCCTCGCCGGGGCCGGCCACCCAGGCTGCCACCTCGTTCTTGAGGGTCGCGAACGACGCGTCGTCCATCATGCTCATTTACTCCGTTCCACGGTCAGGTGCTTTGCTTGCTCTCTGAGCACGTTCTTCTGTACTTTTCCGACGGCATTGCGCGGCAGCGCGTCGATGTACTCCAGCCTTTCCGGCCAGTAGTACTTCGACAGTCCTCGCTCGCCGAGGTAGTCCTTCATCTGCTCGAATCCGAGCTTGTCCTGCCCCGAGGCGACGACGAAGGCGCAGGCGCGTTCGCCGAGCCGCGGGTCCGGCATCGCGACGATGGCCGCGTCGGCCACCATGGGGTGCTGGAACAGCAGATTCTCGATCTCGACCACCGGGATCTTCTCGCCACCACGGTTGATGACGTCCTTGACCCGTCCGGTGATGTGCAGGAAGCCGTGCTCGTCGAGGATGGCAAGATCTCCGGTGCGGAACCAGCCGTCCTCGGTGTAGACCTGCGTGGTCAACTCGGGACGGTCCAGATAGCCCTCGAACAGCGTCGGGGTGTGGATCTCGAAGTTTCCCTCCTGGCCGGCCGGGAGCTCATGGCCCTCGTCGTCACGAATGCGCAGCTCGATACCGGGCAGTGCCCTGCCGTCGGAGCCCCAGGCGTCCTCGGGCGGGTCGGTGGGGGTGGCCAGCGCACCGAGGCAGGATTCGGTGGTGCCGAAGGCTCCGAGCACCGAGGCCCGCAGCACGTCGGTGGCCTCCTTGGCCAACACCCGGGGTACTGCTGCTCCGGTGGCGACGAAGATGCGCAGCGAGTCCGGGCCGACCTTGCCGCCCTTGACCGCGGCGACCGTGTCGGCGAGGAACGGCGTGGCCGCCTGCACGAAGGTGGCGTCGGCCAGCGCGAATGCCTGGTCCAAGGCGATCGTGGCGTCCCAGACGGGCTGGATCACCGAGGCCACACCGAGCCGCCAACTCAGCAGCAAGCCGTACAGGAAACCTGTCTGGTGAGCCATCGGGGTGGGCACGTAGATGCGGTCGTCGGAGTCCAGACCGAGGTGCTCGATCTCCATCGAGACCGCAGTTGACAAAGGACGATGCGCCATCAGCACGCCCTTGGGCTCACCGGTGGTACCGGAGGTGAACAGCAGCTGGCAGGGATCATCAGGATCGGGCACGCGGTCGAGGATGTCGTCCATCGGAGGTTCCTGGGTGGCCAGCGCCTCGCGGTAGTAGCGCCAGGTCCAGTGCCGGGTGCGGGTATCGGCCATCGCCTCCGCGGGGACGGGCGAGGTCTTCGTCGCGGCGCCCCGTCCGGTGCGGGTGTCGGCGCGCACCACGATGACGTGCTTCACGTGCAGGTCCGCCTCGGGCTCCTTTGCTGCGGCCAGCAGATCGCCGGGATTGTCCTGGTGCCGGAAGGCGCTGGGGATGAACACGATCCGGGCGCGGGAACGGGTGAGGATCTTGGCGATCTCGTGCGCGCCGAAGACCGGCATGATCGGGGTGACGACCGCCCCGATCTGGATGATGCCGAGGGTGACCGCCACGAACTCCACCCAGTTCGGCAGCTGCAGCGCCACCGACTCCCCGGGGCGCACGCCCAGTTCGAGCAGCAGTGAGGAGACCTTGTCGGCCTGCGCCTGCAGCTGCGACCAGGAGGTGCTGACAGGTGTGCCCCCGCCCACCTCGATGACCGCGGACTCGTTCGCGTGGGCGCGTGCCAGCGAACGCACTCGGTTGGGCAGCACCAGCATCTCTTCCGCCGAGATGTGCCGTGCCACCCGGTGAGCGGCGGGCGCCGCTGCCGGAATGGGGGTGGGCTCGTCCTCGGTGCCGTGCACCGAACTGGACGGGATGACCGACATGTTCAGCCCGATGCCATTCATCTGCTCCAGGAAGGCCGGATAGGAGATGCGGTAGGCGCGCGGATAGGTGAGCGTGCTCGGGGAATCGGCACAGGTGGCAGCGACGGCCAGCGACATGAGCACCCGGTGGTCGTTGAAAGATGAGAGCTCGGCGCCGTGCAGCGGGGCCCTGCTGGTCCCGGTGATGCGCAGCTCGTCGGCGTCCTGCTCGAGATTGCCGCCGAGCCGGTTGAGCTGGAGCATGGCAGCCACCCGGTCGCATTCCTTGAGCCGCACATGTCCCACATCGGTGAGCTTGGAGGTGCCCTCGGCGAAGGACGCCATGGTGGCGAGCACCGGCAGCAGGTCGGGAGTGTCGCGGCAGTTGGCCTCGAAGGGTGCCAGCGGCGAGCCCTCGCTGCGCACGCGCAGGAAACCGGTCTTCTCGTCGCGGCGCATGTCGATGCCCATGGATGCCGCGATGTCGAGGAAGTCGGCCTCGGGATGATCGGCCTCGGCTGCGGTGATGGCGGTTTGGCCGCGGAAGAGCACATCGGAGGGGTGGATGGCGGCCACTGCGATGCCGAAGGCCGATGCCCCGATGTCCGCGGGAATCGTGTAGTCGGCGGCATGTCCCTGCTGGCCAGCGGGGACATGGAAGGTGCGGTAGTCCTCGTCGGCCTCCACGGTGAAACCCCAGTGCCGCATCATCCGGATGGTCAGGTCGACATAGGTGCGCTCGTTGAGCGGGCCATCGACGATGTGAACCGTGGTGTCGTGCTGCGCGAAGGGGGCCAGGATGAGCAGCCCGCTCACCCACTGCGAGAGCGTCCCCTTGATGGAAACATCTCCGCCTGCCGGGCGGCCGGGCTGCACCTGCACGGGGATGCACCAGTCACCGCGTTCGGAGTGCAGGTCGACGCCCATGTCGAGCAGGGCCTGCAGCAGCGCCCTGATCGGCCGGTTCTGCACATATTTCATGCCGGTGACCGTGGTCGGGGTCTCGGCCAGGCAGACCAGCCCGGCGAGGAAGTACAAGGTGGTGCCGGACGACCCGATGTCGATGACACCCGGGTGCGCGCCGGTGCGCGCGGAGCCGCTGACGGCGAAGTGCCCGCCCACACCGTGCACGACATATCCGTCCTCGTGCACGTCGACCTGCACCCCGAGATGGCGCAGCGCCTGGACGGTCCAGTCCACCTGGCGGGTTCGGGAGCGACCGGAGATGCGGCTCACGCCCGGCGCCAGGGCGGCCAGCATGAGGGCCCGGTGTGCGTGATATTTCGAGACCGGCACGTCGAGTTGCCCGACGAGCCGATCAGTTGTGCCCTCGATTTTGAGCCGCATGAATGCCCAACTCACTTCCTCGCGTCCACCGGTGACCGTCAATTCAGAAGGGGTGCCAGCAGGTGGATGCGCACAAGTCTGCGATAGTTACCGGACCGTAGGTTACGCTACCGTATCTAGGAGTCAAGCTGGATTTGCCAGGCGTGTCGGATGTCAGACGTCGGGGACCAGCGCGCGGCCGAGCACGCCCCGCACGATGCGTGAGCGGGTGGGACGAGCCCCTGCTGCGGCTCCGCTCCGCTGCCGTACGGCCACAGTCCGGACACCACCGACGATGCCTGGACAAGGAGTTTCAGTCGCTCACAGGTCCAGCGAGGCATGCAGCCGCGACAGCGTCCACACCCTCTGGCGGTGGCAGGCGCGCAGAGTGAGCAGCATGGTGAGCGCGCCGAATCCGACCAGGATCAGGGCATCCATCCAGACCTGACCGGTCGGCCCACCGGCGATGAGGCGCCGCAGGCCGTCGACGCCATAGCTCATCGGCAGCACATGGTGGATCACCTGGAAGAACGGCCCGGCTGTCTGCACCGGATAGATCGCACCGGCGGCGCCGAGCTGGAGCACCAACAGGATCAGGCCGAACAGCCGACCAGGGGTGTGGAAGGCCGCGACCAGGGCCTGGTGCACGCCGGCGAAGACCACTCCGACCAGTGCGGTGAACAGGATCGCGGCGAGGGGATGGGCGGCGTCCAGGCCCAGAGCGAAGTGCAGCACTCCCCACATGAACAGCGCACCGAGGGTGCCGACGAGCATGCCGGGGAACCAGCCGGTGACGGCCGAGCGCCATGACGGCGCGGTGGACACCATGCCTCGCAGTGAGACCGGCCGCACCAGCAGATAGCAGACCATGCCGCCCACCCACAGCCCGATGCACAGGAAGTAGGGCGCCAGTCCAGCGCCGTAGCCACCGACCGCATTGTCCCGCTGGGCGTCGGCGGTCACCTGATCAGCAGTCGCGGTGGCCCTGTCCTGGCTCTGCTGAGCACTGCTGGCCGGAACGGCCTGAGCACCTCCGGTGAGCTTGGAGGCGAGTTCCTTCATACCGTTCTGCACGGTGGTGAGGCCGCTGGCCAGGCTGCCCGAGCCATTGGTGAGTTCATGGGCGCCCTGGCTGAGTGCGCCCAAGCCGTCATCGAGGGCCGATGCGCCGTTGGCCAATTGGCTGGACCCGGTGGCCAGCTGGGACGCCCCGGAACGAAGGGCGGCCGAGTTCGACGACAACTGCGAGAGGCCTTGGGCCAGCGATCCGGAGCCCTGCTTCAGACTGTCCGAGGATGAAGCCAGATCGTGCAGTCCGCCGAGCAGCGACGGCGAGCCGTTCTGCTGGGAGGCCTGGTCAGAGGTGGTTCCCACGCTCGCCTGGAGCTTGGCGGCTCCGGCAGCAAGGGCACCCGCACCGCTGCTGGGATCGGCCAGCTTCTGGGCTCCGGTGGCCGCCTGCTGGGCCCCGGAGAGCACCTTCTTGGCGCCCGCGTCGAGCTGGGTCACGCTCTGCCCGGCCTGACTCATCGAAGTCGCGACCTGTTCGGTGCCCGTGGACACCTGGGCGGACGACGACGCGAGCTTTCCACTGTCCTGGGACGTGATTCCGGCGAGAGCCTGGCAGATCGGATCGGACGCGCCGTGCACAGCCTGGCACTTCGCGGCGACCTGGTCGACGCCCTGGGTGTAGGTCGAGACACCCTGGGACAGCTGCTGGGAACCGGTGACCAGTTGGTTGACCTGCGCCTTGGAGTCCTCGGAGTTCATGGCCGAGTCCAGCGAGGTGAGACCCTGCGACACCGCACCAGCGCCGGGCACCAGCTGGCCAGACGAGCCGTCAGCGGCGGCATCGGGAGCGCCGAGCCCCTGGGAGAGCTGGCTGGCTCCCGAGGAGACCGCCTGCGCACCCTGGTTCAGCGACTGCGTTGCCTCCTGCAGTTGCGGCGCCTTGGCCCAGATGGCGTCCACGCCGTTGGTGTAGCTGGTGATGCCGGAGTTGAGCTTGACCGCCCCGGCGGAAGCCTGGTCCACCCCTGTGGTGTAGGTGTCCACCCCGGAGGCAGCGCTGCGTGCGCCGTTGGCGAGGGAACTCACGCCGCCTGACAGATCCTTGGCGCCCGACTGCGCCTGGTCGGCGCCTGCGGCCAGTGAGGCGGATCCGTTGGTGAGATCCTGGGCCCCGGACAGCGCCTGTCCCGTCCCATCGCTGAGACTGCCAGCGCCCGAGGCCGCCTGACCGAGTTGGGTGTGCACACCGTCGAAGCTCAGGTACACCTGGTTGAGATAGCTCGTGGTGAGCGAGCGCGAGAGATTCTGCTGGATCGTGGTCGCGATTTCGGTGGCCACGTTGCCGGAGATGAAGTTCGTGGCGTCATTGGTGCGCACGGTGAGCTGGGCCGGCTGCGGTGAGGTGCTGCTCACGGTGGCCAGGGTCGAGGAGAAGTTCGAGGGAATCACGAGCTCAGCGGTGTACTTGCCGGACTCGAGGCCCTGGTCAGCTGCGGAGCGATTGGTGAGGGTCCAGTTGAAGTTGTCCTTCTGGTCACCGGTGAGCTCGGCGCCCAGCTGCTGCCCCGCATCGATACTGGTGGTCTGACCGTTCATGGTGGTGCTCGCCGGGACGTCCTCGTTGACCACGGCGGCCGGCACCTTGTGCAGGTTGCCCTGAGGGTTCCAGTTCGCCGCCAGATAGGTGAGCGCATAGATCGTCGGCAGCACCAGGATGATGACCACGGCGAGCCGGGTGAGGTGGGAGTGCCGGAATCGGGCAAGCTCGAATGAGGTGAGGAAGTAACGCACTGGTGCTGCTCCGATCAGAGTGCTGTGGGAGCGGCCGGGGAGGTGACGCCCACTTCGAGGCGGCATCCGGGCAGGTCGTAGATGAGGTGGTCGCCGCCGGCGACCTGGGAGAGGTCAGCCAGCGCGGTGGGGTCGAGCCCGTCGTGCTCGCAGCTGGCGACGATGGTGAGTGGGCGCTCGCGCCCAGCGGTGCGAAGCCCGATGAGCAGGGCCCACGCCCGCGCGCGATCATCCACGGCACGCAATTCGTCGACATCGTCGACGAGCAGCACATCGGGCTCGTCGAGCAGGGAAAGCAGTGTGCTCAGCGTGAACTTCTCCAGCGGGGTGAGATCAGCGACGAGCTGGTTGCCGCGCAGTCGCGGCAGGAATTCCTTGTCGCAGTTCGCCGATTCACCGGTGATCACCGCATGCGCGTCCCGGGCCAGTGGCTCGGCGGCCTTGACGTACTGGTTGAGGGTGTCGAGGGTCTCACGCACCCGCGCCCGACCCACACTCAGCCCGAACTTGTGCAGCAGAATCTGCTCGGCGACATGCTGATTGACGCTCAACGCCGGGTCGAGGTCGTTCAGACCGGGAAACGAGCCGAGCGCCACGTGCCGACGGATCTGCTTCATCTGAGCCCGTAGGTCGAAGCCGGACACCGCCCCCGATCCGGTGGTCGGTTTCATACGGCCGCCGATGGTCAGCAGCAGGCAGGTGCGTCCACTGCCGACCGGGCCGTCGATCACCAGCAGGCTTCCCGGCGCCGTCTTGATGCTGACGGGCCCGAAAATCGCCTTCTTGTGCTGACTGAGGCTCACATCGACGAGTTCGATGGCGCCATTGCCCGGTGCATGGCGTGTCGTCTTGAACCCTTCGGGTTCGGCCGACTCGCCCTCTTCGGGCTGGCCACTGCGGGCAGAACTCTTCCGAGCGCCGGATGCGGGGAGCACACCGCGGCGAGGTGGCTGCGGAGTCTGCGAATCTTCGCCCTCCTCGAGCCTCTCCGCGACTTCGCCGGGCGCTTCGTGCTGTTGTGCGTCAGTGCTCGTGATCACGGAAACAGACATTGGGCAACCTCAGCAGGTCATGGTGCACGGCTCATCCGATACATCTCGTATTCGATACAAAGTGTATGCAACCGTCGAAAACTGCCGCTCCACTGACACATCCTGGGCACAGGAACGTCGTCCGGACGGCCCGTTCAAGCCCACCTCGGGGACATCATCCGAGGTCAACCGGACTTTCAGCCCGCTACGGTGGAAGCCTCGAGTGGCTGGGTGGCACCGACGAGCAGCGCTGCGACGGAGGTCGCACAGGCCTGCGACGCGGTCTCGTGGGGAACATTGTCGAGGTACTCCCGCTCCTGCCAGGCCTCGAAGATCGCCACCACCGCAGTGGCCAGGGAGTCGAGATCGAGCGTGGGACGGAGCCCCAGGGCATCGAGTTCTTCGGTGAGGATCGACACGATCCGTGCCCTGACCTGCACCGAGAAGGCGAGAACCGGACGACGAGCATCCGGGCGTCTGGCCGCCAGGGCTGCCATCTCGCGGGTGATGAAAAACCACTCGCGATCCACCGGAATGGTCAGCAGACGCTCGGCGACACCGAGCACCAACCGGTGCTCGGTGGGTACTCCCTCGCTGTGCACGACGACCGGTTCGCCCACCGGGATGAGTTCCTCGGCATACTTCTCGAAGACCGCGACGAGCAGGTCGTCCATCGAGGCGAAGTTGGAGTAGAAGGCGCCACGGGTGAAACCCGCTCGCTCGCTGACCGCTTCGACCGTGGCAGAGCTCAATGATCGCTCGCGGATGAGCTCAAGCGCGGCAGCGATCAGGCGCTCTCGGGTCTCGGCCCGACGACGGCTCTGTTCTGCCATGACCCACTCCCCTGTGCGACGCTGCCGGGCAATTCTATCTCCGCGCGTGCAAGAGGGATTGGCGACAACTCTTCCAGCAGACCACATCCGCCCGGCCGAGGGCATCCTCGCGAGGGCCGCGGTCCGGGCAGATCACTGTGTCGGCGCATTCGACCATGGCCGAGGCGGTCTCCCCCACGCCGCGCTCGTCGTCATCGCGCACCGGCAGGTTTCGTTCGCACAGGTAGTCAGAGCCCACCAGGTCGCCGCAGGCGGTCGTGCCCTCCAGCGCAACGACCGACGCGGAGAGCTTGGCATGCGGGGCGATCCTCGACCCCCCTGGAGCGCCCGGCACATCTGCATCGCCTCGATGGTGGCCGGCAGCTGGGAGATGATCGCCTCATAGCGATGCTCGGCGGCAAGCCGCTCCAGGGTCTGCAGGACATCGGCACGGGTCGTGCAGTCCAGGCAGGCGTCCTCCACGTCGATGTCGACACGCTCGCGCACGCCGCTCTCGTCGCAGACCGTCCTGGTGAGGTTCGGTCGTGGGATTGAAGTGATGCCTCACGACCGCAGCACCGGGCGCGTGCCACTGCATGACGGTGGTGACGGGCGACATCGCCTGCTCTCACAGACCGCTGATCAGTACCACTGGAGTGGGGTCCTCAGCGGGCCCCTGCCCCGGGGAGGACGGCTCGGAACCGGAAGGCAATTGCATCAGCCCTGCCGTGCCGTGAAACGCGGGTTCTTCTTGTTGATCACGTAGACATGACCGCGCCTGCGGACGATCTGCGAGCCAGGCCGCATCCTCAGCGAGCGCAGCGAGTTACGCACCTTCATCGTTGACCATCCTTGCTCATGTCATTGTCGGCTGCGTTTCGGGCGCCCTCGCGCCCATAGCGCCGGTTGAAGCGTTCGATCCGGCCCTCGGAGTCGACGACCTTGTCGCGGCCGGTCCAGAAGGGATGGCTCGCAGAGGAGATCTGCACATCGACGAGCGGACAAGTCTGGCCTTCGTACTCGATGGTGGCCTCGGACGCGATGGTCGAGCCGGTGCGGAAGGTCAGTCCCGCGCCGCGATCGCGGAAGACGACCTGGTGGTAGTCGGGATGGATGTCTGGTTTCATGGTCCCCTGCTATCCTAATCGCTAATGGTTCTCATTATATATAAGGAGCAATATGTCCCGAACCTGCCAAGTGACCGGGAGGCGCCCACAATTCGGGAACAACGTCTCGCACTCGCACCGTCGGACGCACCGCCGGTTCGATGTGAACGTGCAGGTTAAGCGCTACTGGATTCCCAGCCTCGGACGCCAGGTCGTCCTCCGGCTGACACCTCGTGCGATGCGCTCCATCGACCGCAAGGGGATCGACGCAGTGGTGCAGGACATGCTGCGCACAGGGGAGCGTCTCTGATGGCCGGCAATTCGAAGCAGCTCCGCCCGTTGGTGAAGATGCGCTCGGCGGCCGGCACCGGCTACGCCTACTACACGCGCAAGAACCGCCGTCATTCTCCCGAGCGCTTGGTACTGCGCAAGTACGACCCGATGGCCAGGGCTCATGTTGAGTTCAAGGAGTCCCGCTGAGCTGATGGGCTGGTCAGGCGCCTCATCATTGAGGCGCCACCGACCACCAATGCCTGGGCAAAGACACTGACATGGCGGTCGGCGACTTCGGAAGCCTATCGACCACCCCGGACTTCGCACGACATGTGTACAAGAACCGGCGCGTCCCGTCAGGCAGCACTGATCCCGACACCTCGTGGCCGCGCCAGCTGATCGAATGGAGCAAGGGGCGGGGAATCCACTGATTCCCCGCCCCTTGCTCATCGACGTGCTGCAGATCAGCGCCACCAGGTGGGTGTTTCGCCTTCCCAGTGCTCCGTGCCGAAGTTCGTGGAACGGCAGGTGATCTCGCTCGGGATGATACGCACGAATTCCGCCTCGACGTCGGTCTGCCAGGGGATCTCCAGCAGCTCGCCGGCACGCTGGATCTCCGCGTCATCGTCGAAGACTCGCGCTTCACCATGGACGATGACACTCCAGCCGGCCTTCTCCTCCCAGCGATCAGCCTCGAAGACGACGGAGCTGTAGAGGGTCAGTTCGTGGAGCTTCGTGCCAACCGTGGTACGGAAGACGATCGTGCGGCCGTCCACCGCAAAGTTCACCGGGAAGATCTCGGGCACCCCATTGGTGACGACAGCCAGGCGGCCGATCGTGGTGTCGTTCTCCAGATGCAACCAAGCGGTCGATTCTGCAACTTCTTTGGTACGTGGGTTCATGCTCGCATTGTCCCGGGCTGAGCATGAGCAACAGCCCAGGTCCACAGGACGGAAGGCCTTTCGCAGGCCCCCCAACCATATGTCTGCGATGGAATTTCGCGTCACAATAAGAGTTGTGGGTACATTTTCTCGCTCACCACAAGGATTTCCGAGTAATTCACCGTCATCATCCCAGAATTCTCGAATATCGTCGGAGACCACCCCCGTGCGCACCAGACACATATGGCCACTCGAAACGCGAGCACACCCCGAAGAGATGTGACTCTGCCTGGATGACCAAGCCTCACTCAGGCACCCGGAATGCTGAACCCCTCCAGCAGGCCGGTGTATCGCTTGGGCAATGGACGGGCGTACTCCGCCCTCGCGCAGCCGCCCACCCCGATGCGCACCATGGTTTCCACCAGGCCCACCCCGGCACTCACGCCGTCGATCACCGGGGCATGCACCTCGGCGGTCACCCTGGCCGCCATCTCGGCCATGCCCGCGCAGCCGAGCACGATCGCCTCGACGCCCTCGTGGGTGAGGGCCTGCTTGGCGAGTGCAGCCACCTGCTCGTCCGCGGAATCGACCGCCAGCACCGGTACCTCGCAGGCCAGCACCTCGACGCAGCGATCGCCGAAGCCATAGCCGCGGGCCAGATCCCATGCCCGCCCAGCGGTGCGCGAAAGGGTCGTCACCACAGCGAATCCTCGAGCGGCGAGTGCTGCGACATGCATCCCCGCCTGGGCGATACCGATCACCGGGCGTCCTTGGGCCAGTTCCCTGGCGGCGTCCATGCCGGGGTCACCGAAGCAGGCGAGCACGAAACCATCTGCGCCCTCCTCAACACCCCGTGCCACCTCGGTGAGCACACCGGGCACCGCGAGTGCCTCGTCGTAGTGGCCTTCGATGCTGACCGGCCCCATGGCGGGCGTGACCGCTTCGATCACGGTGTCCGGTGCGGCGGCGGCCTGGGCGGATGCCCTGATGGTCTCCGTCATGGATTCCGAGGTGTTGGGGTTGATCACCCTGATGCGCATGTCACGTCCTTGTCGTGTGGGTTCATCGATCGGTGCTGCCGCCTGGATGACGCGAGAAAGCCGTCGGCCCGGTGTTTGCGCGGCCGCCGGGCGCAATGCGGGGACACCCCCGAGGATTAGGAAGGACCCCCCCCCCCCCGGGTGGTGGTTGGGGAGGCTGGGG